>NZ_JASZYM010000026.1:0-57409 GCF_030317005.1 Variovorax sp. J22R115
CGCTCGACGTACAGGGCCAGCTGGCGACGCAGGAAGAGATTCTCGACCCGTACATCTTCTGCGGAACGCATCCGCAGCGCCAGCCACCGCAAGGCGTCTTGGAGCAGCCCGTATGCGATCCGAACGACGAGGACCATGCCCTGATGGTGCCATACCCACGCCTTGCGGGCTCTTCATCGAGTCGGATGGAATTTCTGCGGAGGACACGTGCGCATGCTCGAACAATGCGCTGGCCTCAGAGAATAGCCCTTGCACCGCAGCCGAGGAGCGATTTGTCGCGCTGATCGGCTTCCGAGCGTCGCGCGGCTGGAGATGCGGTCTCGCACCAATCATAGTGACGCCCCAATTGATCGTGCCACCGCCCCGGATCTCGTGTGATCACCCTCGCACACTTCTGCATCTTGCTCCCCTGCGCGAAATCGGATACCGCCGTTTGGGCGTATTTGGCGCAAGTCTTGTTGGACATCGCTTTAGTCGTCGCTTTGGGTGGAGCGCCTGGCAGTGCCGCGGTCGCTGTCGTAGCTACGTCGCCGCCGATCGTGAAGTGCTCGAAGTTCCAGCCGACCCCGATTGATTTTTGCTGCACGGCCCACTTGGGAGACCCGTCGGCCATTCCGGCAAACCTGTAGTACAACAGCTTCCCATCAGCCTGTATCGCATAAATGGCTCCATCACCGCCGGCTGCGAACTGTCTGAAGGCCTGCCAGCCCGAACCTACTGGCTTGCCCTGAACAGCCCATTTGAATGAGCCGTCCGCCATTCCAGCATATCGATAGAAAAGCATTTCGCCATTGGGTCGAATGGCAAAAATTGCACCGTTATAGCCACCAAAGACGTGCCGGAATTCCTGCCATCCGCTTCCAATCGCCTTGCCCTCGACAGCCCAAACGTTCGACCCGTCGGCCATGCCGGCGTAGCGATAGAACAGCATCTGCCCGTCGGGCTTGATGGCATAGACGGCGCCGTTGTCACCGGCGAGGACCTGACTGAAGCCCTGCCACCCAGATCCGATCAACTTTTGCTGGACCGCCCACTTCTGCGATCCGTCGGCAGCTCCAGAGTATCGGTAGAAGAACATCTGGCCGTCGCTCTGTATCGCATAGATCGAACCGTTGTCGCCGGAAATTACATGACTGAAGCCCTGCCAACCGGATCCGATCACGCTCTGCTGAATGGCCCATTTGTCTGATCCGTCTGCCGTTCCCGCGTAGCGATAGAAGAACATCTGACCGTCGGGGCGTATCGCATAGATTGCGTTCGCCGCGGCGATCGAAGAAATGAGCAGGGCGAGGACCGTCAATAGAAGATGCGTCGCTCTTTTTGCAGTTACTTTCATGGTGTCGGACCTCCTGTTAAGTTGATTCAGCAGCCCTCTTGCGGAAAGGGTAGGCTCCGCTCGAATGGTTTGCTACCTCATTTTTGTGGAGTCCATGACGTCAGAATGCACGTACGCTCCCACGCTGTCAGCCGATACCGGAACTCAGATTCAGCACCGCGAGAGCGTTGGATGGACTTCGGCCGAGCAGCCCAAATCCCGCTTCAGTCGCTTCATCGACGAACCCTCGCCCGCGAACTCGCGAACTCTAGGAAATCGAATGCGCGCCATCGTGCCTACGCCAGCGAAGCCCCTTTCTCGAGTGCTTCGCCAATCGCGCCAAACCACCGATGAGGATCTTGGGCGCGCGACTCTACCCCGTTCGCTTCAAGGCAACCAAGGCCAAATACGCAATCAAGAGGCTGCCGCGCGCGCGCAAGCGGTTCTGTCGCGTTGCGGCCGTTCGGTTACGCTGGAGCGAGACGGACTACTGGGACGAAGGCGATGATTGAGGCATTGCGCAAGGTGATCAAGCGGATGCATTACCCACTTGAGGTGATGCTGACCTGCGTGCACTGGTATGCCGCCTATCCGCTGAGCCTGCGCCGCATCGAGGAGATGATGGCCGAGCGCGGCGTGCGCGTCGATCACGCCACGGTTCATTGCTGGGCGATCAAGATCTTGCCGGTGCTGTCCGCGGCATTTCGACGACGCAAGCGACCGGTGGGCATGAGCCTCCACCGGGATTCTTCAAGATCGACATCGTCGAACACTGTGGTGGCGTGAAGAACGAAGGAGAGTTCGTCCACACGCTCACGCTGACCGACATCGCCAGCGGATGGACGGAGTGCGTGGCCATGCGAGTACGGAACCAGGTGCTGGTGATCGAAGCATTCGAGAAGGTCGCTGCCGACCTGCCGTTCGCAATGCTGGGCGTGGACTCGGACAACGACAGCGCCTTCATGAGCCAGAGCGTCTTCGACTACTGCAAGGGACACGGCCTTGAGCAGACCCGCTCGCGGGCCTACAAGAAGAACGAACAGGCCTGGGTGGAGCAGAAGAACGGCGCCGTCGTGCGACGGTTGGTCGGCTATGGCCGCCTCAGCGGTGCCGAGGCCACGAAGGCTCTGGCCCAGCTGTACGCGTCGTCACGGCTGTACATCAACTTCTTCCAGCCCTCGTTCAAGCTGAAGTCAAAGACGCGCGACGGCGCTCGCGTGCGCAAGGTCTACTTCGCTCCGGCGACCCCATGTGAACGGCTTGTCGCCCACAGCGGTGTTGAGCCGGCTGTCAAAGAGAAGCTGACGGCGCAATTCAAACGGCTCGACCCGGTGCGGCTGCTCCAGGAAATCCGCTTGGCCCAGCAGACGCTGAGCGATATTGCCGCCCATGGCGTGCACAACGAAGTGGTGCCCGGGGGCGCATCGGATGTATCCGTGTTCCTTGCCAGCCTGTCCTTGGCGTGGAAGGACGGCGAAGCTCGGCCGACGCAACGCAAGCAGCCCAAGGCCAAGCACTGGTAGAGAAATCGACCAGACCCGTTTGCCGACGCGTGGCCGCTCGTCGAAGGTTGGTTGATTGCCGAGCCGTCGGTGCAGGCCAGCGTATTGATGGATCGGCTGGCAGCGATGATTCCAGACGCGTATGCCGCCAAAGCACAGTTGCGTACCCTGCAACGCCGGGTCAAGGCCTGGCGCAGTGAACGCGTGAAGAAGATGGTCCTGGGCAGCCTCAGCAAGTCCAGGGCTGTGCCGCTCGAAGTCTAAGGCGGCCGCTCAAAGAACATCGAAGCCACGGCGGCCGGGCGCGCGAATCGATTCCATCGCTCCTCGAACTTCGGCACGTCACGTAGGCTCAACTTGAAGCGCAGGTACCAGCGAACGCACAGAACGATGATCTCGCGCTCGAAGTGCCGACCTTTGAACAGTTCGTTCATGGTCTGCAGCCTTTGCGCCATCGACCCGCCCTCAGTACAAAAAGGCCGGTAGCCTCCCGCAAGCCAAACTTTGCACCGGGGCCGCCTACTGGCGGCAGGCCCGACGCCCAGCCGCCTGCGCATTGTCGCTTGCGGCTCGCGCACGCGACTCGGGTATGACGCAGACCACGTCGTTTGGGAACGCTTCCCGCCAGACGAAGCCTCGCATGCAGCCGTTCGGGCCGTAGGGACCGGAACCATCCACGCGCGTCGGCGCCGCGCTGTTCTCTGCCGCCGTCTGGGCGCGGATTTCCGGCGTGACGCAGACGTGGTCGCGCCCGTCGGCTTCTCGCCATACATACCCTCGCACGCAGCTATCTGGACCGTGGGCGCAAGCATCCTGCGCATCGGCCGTAGGCGAATGCGTGCCGACGGCGACGACAAGTGCTACGGTGGCCCAGGGCAGAGATCGGCGTAACGGTATTGAAGGTCGTGTCACCATCATCATCTCCTACGTCCATGGCACTCCAGTCTATGGATGTCGCGGAATTTGCGCATCCACCCGGCGAGGGGCAACCCCCTTACCGGAGGGCAGGCCAACGCCGCCGCGCTGCAGGCACCGACGTAGTGCGCAGTGAAGCGCGAAGCCCAAAAAGCTCCGGCGCTTTGGGCAGTCCTCATCGAATGACTTTCTGGCGTCAGTTCAAAGGCGGCCAAAGCCTTCTTTCGGACGGCGCTGAAGACTCAAGGGCGCCCTCGGTCAGTATCACCTTGGATGATTACGCCGCCTCGCATCGCGCGGTGCGGGAACTGCCAGCGCGGAGCCCACGCTGGGGTGGACGTACTTTCCGTGAAGATCGGTGCGCTTTAGGTCGAAAAATCGTTATGCGACAGGCACTTACGAATCCGAGCCAGGCGTGGAATCGGATTCCACGCAAGTCATTGATTTCCAATGAAAACTCGTGGCTCTGCGCACTCTTTTGCACGGAAAGTGCGACTACCCCTAGAAGTACTCGCAGATTGAAGACATCGAGCCCGGTTCCATCGCAATAATAAGAAAAGTCGGCAGATTCTGCCCCCACCGGTAGCGTCGGGAGCCGACAAATCCACTACCTATAGCGTAGGAGCGGAAGCCCTTGTAGCGACAGCCTTGCCCCGAGCGCTCTCACCAAGGCGCCTACTCCCGCATCTTCTCAGCATATTTTTCGATGCAGAGTTTGAGAAATTCGGCGTTGTCCTCCTTGATAGAGGTCAAAAACTCGACGATTGCGGCTCGAATTTTTTCGCGCGCCTCCGGTTTCAAATCTTCGAAAGTTTCTGGTAGCTCACCATCTAATTTGTTCTTTACCTTGTAATAGTCTGAGTAGAAGCGTTGCACACGCGCCTTGTTTTCTAATCCAAAGGCTGCCACCATTGCGTCTTCGTTATCGGCACCCAATTCAACGCCCTCGTGCTCCATCCACTCCATGTTGTGCTCGAGTTGCGTACACGCGTCCCGGAACTCCTTTTCGGAGCGCGCAGGATCGAATTTCATCAGTGTCTCGTGCCATTTTTCGAAGAATGTGAATCGCCAACGCGAGGCCAAAGTGAGAGCGATCAAGAGCATTGAGGACTGCTGGTCACCGACAAATCTGCGATCGAAGGTCTCGACGAGGAAGACGTAGAATCGGCGCATGCCGTTTTTGAACAGCTTGTGCCGTGTAAGAATTGCGCGATAAATTTTGTCGTCGCTGCCCTTCAGCGTAACGTCGTCCGGTTCCGGCGACAACAGGGCTGCCGCAAGAGCGACATTAATTTCCAATTTATCCATCCAAGGAATGTTCGCACGGTGGGGGCGTAGCAGCTTCTCTTTCAACTCCCCCCAAGAGACACGCGGCGGCTGGCCGCCAGCAATCGATAGAGGCAAACGAAGGCCGAGGATGTCGAACGCCCGGCTTGATCCCATTAAGACGGAGTTTTCCGGAATACGCTTGAATTCCTCATTGGCCGGAGGGTAAATTGTTATCTCCAGTCCTGCCTGAACGGGTGCTTCCCACAGCGGCTCCTCCCGACGAGCAAGTGTGAAAGCGTAACAGATCTCTTTGGCTGCTTTGGCAATATCAGACGCGTATTCGGCTGGATTATCGTTTGCGGTATAAAGGTTCTTGCTATTGCAGACTGTTTGCAGAAATATGCCGACTGGGCTTTCATACCATACCTGGAAATCCTCACCTGCGGGAAACGGATTTTTGGCATCGTAAGTTTCAATCGGGGTAACGAGCGTCGTGTTGTACCCTTCAACTACCCCTGGTAGCTTGTTCTGGTCGATATCGTGAAGGCAGATAACGGGCTTTTTGTCGAGGGGAATCCCATCGTGCGGATTCTCAAAACTGTAGATGCCGATTTCGTAGCCGACATAGACGCTTTGATGATCGGTGAATACCGCAATAAGCCAATCTGTCTGTTTGAGCGCAGCGTCAATAATCGGCTTAAATTTGAAGCCCGGCGGAATGCTCTTGGTGTCGAGAAATGCCGCCAAGAGGGCCCTCCCCTTTCCCTTGCCCGCCAACTCCTTGAACTGCCGTTCAATCTCCTCTGCAATGATGGCGTCCTCGTGGGCGTAGCTGATGAACGTATTGGTGGTGTTGGGATTTGGATTAGTCACCTGATCGCCCTCCAGCCATCGGTTTTATCTTGCACGGTAGGCGTTTCAACCGCATCAACCGCAGGGAAAATGAGTCTGTGGGAACCGATGGAAAGGGTCAACCTCTTGTTTGGGGTTGTGCTGGCTCAGGGGGTGTCCGAATTTCGGCTCTGGTGCAAATCGCACCTCCGGTAGGCTGTGGCCTCTGAACTTAGGTCGATCAATGGCGCAGAGGCTGCAAGGCATGGACGAACTGTTCAAAGGTCGGCACTTCGAGCGGGAGATCATCGTTCTTTGCGTTCGCTGGGTAAGCGTCCGGCCATCCCGTCTTGATTCCCGCCGCTCTGGCTAGGAGCATGGTGTTCACTACTCCACTTATTTCTTGGCGGACACGTGAACACTATCGAGGCAACAGCGGTGAAGGGAGAGCGCCGTCGGAGGCGCCGTCACAGCGATGAATTCAAGGCGAACCTGGTTGCCGCGTGTGCTCGACCCGGTGTATCGATCGCCTCGGTGGCGTTGGCCAATGGCATCAACGCGAACCTGCTGCGTCGCTGGATGATCGAAGGGGGTCAAGGGCTTCCCGGCCCTGAAGCGACCGCCGAGCTATCGCGCGATCAGAGCAACGGAGCCTTCGTAGCTGTGCAGCTTGGCGCTGCGCAGTCCTCTGCGGTGCAGGACCTCCGAATCGAGCTCAAGCGCGGCGCGACCACAGTGGTCGTGCACTGGCCGAGCAGTGCTTGCGCGGCGAGTGCCGCGTGGCTTCGCGAGATCCTGCGTTGATCCGGATCGAATCGATCTGGATGGCGGTCCAGCCGCTGGACATGCGCGCCGGCACCGAGGCGGCGCTGGCCCGCGTCGTGGTGGTGTTCGGCGCAGCGCGCCCACATCACGCCTACCTCTTTGCGAACCGGCGCGCCAACCGCATGAAGGTCCTCGTGCACGACGGTATCGGCGTGTGGCTGGCAGCCCGGCGGCTGAACAGCGGCAAGTTTGCCTGGCCCAAGAACATCGACGGAACGCTCACGTTGAGCCGGCCGCAGTTCGATGCGTTGGTGCTGGGACTACCTTGGCAACTCGTCGGTGAGGCCGGTGTGATCACCACGTTGTAGCGCGTCCATTGCGGTATCTGCGGATGGTGCGTGGGCATGGTTGCCGGCACGATCACTGTCCGTGATCGCCGACGACATCGACACGCTGAACCCGCAAGAGCTTCGCGAGAGGCTGCGCAAGGCCGACGCGCAGTTGACGTTCCAGCAGTCGCTCATCGACAAGCTCACGCACGAGAACGCGGTCCTCAAGCGGCTGAAGTTCGCCGCCAAGAGCGAGGCGTACAACGCCGAACAGAAGAGCCTGATCGAGGAGACGCTGGACACCGATCTGGCCGCCGTCGCCGCGGAGATAGAAGCGCTGCAGGGAACAAGGCTGCGCGCTGAGAGGCAACAGGCCAAGCGCGAGAAGCTGCCGGCAAACCTGCCGCGTCGCGAGATCCACCACGAGCCGGACAACACCACATGCGGATGCGGCGAGCCGCTACAGCGCATCGGTGAGGACGTCGCCGAGAAGCTGGACTACCAGCCAGGCCTGTTCACGGTGGAGCGCCACATCCGCGGCAAGTGGGTGTGCAGGTGCTGCGAGAAGATCACCCAGGCCCCGGTTCCTGCGCATGTGATCGACAAGGGTATGCCAACCACCGGCCTGCTCGCGCAGGTGCTGGTCGCCAAGTACCTTGACCACCTGCCGCTTTACCGACAGGAAGCGATCTTCGAGCGCGCGGGCCACGTCATCGCCCGCTCGACGCTGGCGCAGTGGGTCGGTGAATGCGGCATGCAGCTTCAGCCGCTCGTGGACGCGCTGGCGGCAGAACTCTTGCAACACGACGTGCTGCACGCCGATGAGACCCCAGTGGCGATGCTCAAGCCCGGAATCGGAAGGACCCATCGGGCGTACCTGTGGAGCTACTGCACGACGCAGTTCAACCCGATCCAGGGCGTCGTGTTCGACTTCGCCGACAGCCGGGGCGGCCAGCACGTGCGTGACTTCCTCCAGCTCAGCGGCACGAACGCCAAGCCTGCCTGGCAGCGCAAGCTCGTCACCGACGACTTCAGCGGCTACAAGGCCTGCTTCGAGCTCGGGGTGACCGAGGTTGGTTGCCTGGCACACGCTCGGCGCAAGTTCCACGAGCTATGGGCCAACCATGGCAGCCCGGTCGGCGAGCAGGCGCTGAAGTTCTTCGGCGAGCTGTATGACGTCGAGCGTGAGGTGGCCGGGGCCGACAGTGCCGACAGGCTCGAACTTCGACGACGACGATCAAGGCCAGTGGCCGATGCGTTGCATCAGTGGGTGCGCCAGCAGCGGCAGAAGATCCCCGACGGATCCGCGACCGCCAAGGCAGTCGACTACAACCTCAAACGCTGGGATGCGCTCACGCGCTTCCTGGAAGACGGTGATCTGCCGATCGACAACAATTGGGTTGAGAACCGCATCCGGCCCATCGCACTGGGCAGACAAAACTGGCTGTTCGCCGGATCCCTGCGCGCCGGCAAACGAGCAGCAGCGGTGACGAGCTTGATCCACTCGGCCAAGCTCAATGGGCACGACCCATACGTCTATATCCGCGACGTCCTCACGCGGCTGCCGACGCTGCCTGCCAGCCGCATCGAAGAGCTACTGCCGCATCACTGGCAGCACAGCTAAACCCCGAACTCGCCGTCAAGGCGGGTTCGCCGGACGCTTACTTCGCTGGTACCTGCGCTTCAAGTTGAGCTTGCGCGATCTGGTGGAGATGATGGCCGAGCGCGGCCTGGCGTTGGCCCACACGACGATCATGCGCTGGGTGCAACGCTTCGTGCCGGAGTTCGAGAAGCGCTGGAATCGATTCGCTCGCAAGGCCGGTCGATCGTGGCGCGTCGACGAGACCTACGTGAAGATCCGCGGCAAATGGAACTATCTCTACCGGGCCGTCGATCGAGAAGGAAAGACGGTCGACTTCCGCCTGAGCGCCAATCGCGATGTCAAGGCGGCCAAGGCGTTCTTTCGCAAGGCGCTGGAGACGCAAGGCCGAGCTCCAGTGAGCATCACGCTGGATGGCTATGCCGCCTCGCACCGCGCGGTGCGAGAGTTGCCCGCGCAAAGCTCACGCTGGAAAGACACTCGGCTGCGATCGTCGAAGTACCTCAACAACATGATCGAGCAAGACCATCGGGGCGTGAAGTCACGCATCAACCCGATGCTCGGGTTCAAGGTCTTCGAGCGTGCTGCGGTGACGATCGCCGGCGTCGAACTACTGCACCGAGTTCGCAAGGCTCAATTCAATCTCGGTCGGCTGCATGTTCGGGGCCAAGCTGGGCCCGCGATCTGGAGTGCCGTGCTTTCGGCATAGCCTGGGCGGCCCTCTGGAGACGTCACTCGGCTACCCCGAAACTTTGCACCAGAGCCGCCGCATTCAAGATGGGTTTGCCGTACGCATACGATGCTCGGCTGCGCATCGACCTCCGGCGTCAGAAGCGGCATCGCATCCGACTCGGCAGTGCCGCCGGAAATGGCAAACTGACTTTGATCTGCATGGCCAAGCTCCAAGGGCGCGCAACGTGTCATTTTCCAGCCAGCGAACTCGACCTCGGATCGGCCAATCGCGATCCGCATTCGCATGCCAGCGGCTACCCCCCACCGTTTGAATCGCTCTCCTATCCCTTCACGCGCACGACGTCGTCGGCGTCGCAGGCCGCGTTGAGGCGGCTCTTCTTCCAGAACTCGCAGGTATCGTCGTTTGAAACTCTTTTGTCATTCAGAAGCCTTGTGAGAAGTTGCAGATCCCTTCCTGCTTCCGCTTCTCAACGGAGGCGCCGCGCTATTCAGTGCCTTGGCGCCGCCTTCCGTTACCTTGGGCGCTAGGGGTTGGCTCGCAATCATCGTGCCCTGATATGCCCGCATCCGCTTTTCGATGTTCGCTTCGCGTAGCGCGTCGGGTGGGTGCGTCCTGACGCTTGCGCCCGCCATTCCGACGGCGCCGGTTGCAGGCGCCGTCGCTGCGATTTGAGCAGCATCCTTGCGATACGCCTGGAAAGCTCGAACCGGATTTCCAAGATTCCCGTCCATCATCATCGCGGTCGCGCATGCGTCCGCTTCATATTCCTGATCCAGCCCGTACTTCTCGTGCTGCTTCATCAGGTCCTGCGCCAGATGCGGAATGGCTGCGACGGTCTGGATCCATTCGCCGAATGCCGCAGGCGTGGACGCACCTCCGCCGCCCTGCCCGCGCGTGACGATCTGTCGCATCAGCCTTAGCCCGGAATCACTGTCGACCAGGAGTTGTTGAATCCGCTTGGCGCGGTGACGTTTGGCGATGTGTGCCAGTTCATGCGCCACGATGAAGCGAAGCTTCTCTTGCGCACCATCTGTATCGTCATCAAATACGCTCTTTAGCGTTTCGTTGTCGATAAATATCACGCCACCTGCGAGCGATCCCGGCGTACCCATCTGCAACAGGATCAATCGAATCTTGAACGGATTGGGGGGGCCAGCGTTGGACAGCTCACTCACCATCGCGACAGTCTTTGTCCAGAAGACCTTGTTCGACCCTTCGTTCGAGAGCACAGTCAGTTCCTTGTTCGATACCAAGAGCAACGCAGTGCCTATCGTCTCTTCGACGGGCACCGGAATCCACAGCATTTCCTTCGCGGTGTAAGCGAGGATTTCGCGATCTTCCGGCGTGAGCGAGGCGCTGGCAAAATTCGTGCTCAAGAGCCTTTCGATGCGCGCCTTGCCCTCGGCGCCGAACTTCGCAAAAACGGTCGCGCTGAAATCGTAGTTCTCGGCGGGGGTCTTGCATTGGACTTCTGCGCGGATATTGGTCGCTTCCGGCGAACCGACTCTCGAGTCGCCGACCGTAGTTGCTGCAGTTGATTGTGTCGTGCTTTGAGTCGTCGATATCGTTCGCGTCGAGGGCGCGACCGCGCCCTCTGGTTTCTTGGGCACCACAACGCCTTGGGTTGCGAGGCAGCCAGAAAGCGCCAGTGAGGCACACAACACTGCCAGACGGGTGGACCATGTTCGAACAATGAGCTTCATTACTCACCCCTTTCGATCTCGCCAAACAATAGGAGGGCGTTCCACCGCAAGCCGGTCTCCAGATAAGCACTGGCGAGCGCGAGCTTCCTGTTCGCCGACAAGGAGTTGGGCGGCGCGATGGCGTCTGCCGCTGCAATGGCGCGACGCACAGTACCGTTTCGGGCCACCTTGAAGATGCCTTGCAAACTGCCGCCGGGCGCAGTCCATTGAAAGATGTATGAGCTACCCGGCTGAAAGATTTGCGATGGAACGGCGATGCGTCCATCGACCAGTGGAAAAGGGCCGTAGCGCTTGCCAGCGGCGTCGTCCACGACGAAAGTTGCGCCCGGGGCTGAAGCGACCTTAAACGACAAGCTTTCCGGCGGAACCACGATCTCTTCAAAGGGCAAGCCCGCGGCAATTACCCTCGGGTCGGTCTGGGTCACCGAGTGGTGGCCCATTGGATGGGCGCCGGCGACTTGGCCGCCGCGCACATTGAAAAGACAGGCCGTGAACCCGCATCTTTGATCCCCGTCTGCCACTGCCACGGCAAGCGCTGAAGACTTTGGGACCACTTTCGTCACAGGGATCGAATTGCGCGAGTACCAGACACTGGCGTCGGACAGTGTCCGGCGGTCGCCAGAGTCGCAGCTTGCGATCTTGTAGATACCTTTCGCGGTTGTCTCCATGTCCTTGGCAGGGGCGAGGCAGGCATCCGGGCCTGCGCAAACGACGCGGCACTCCACCGCGGCGCTGCTAATTGAGCTGCCGCAGAACGCGGCGAGCAGAACCAATGCGCTACGCGTGTACATACTTAAGCTCCAGGAAGAAGGAGAATGCGCAGAGCGCTGACAACCGTCAGGAACATGGCCGATTGCATGATTGTCCAAGTGAGAACGTCGGCGCGGACCGCCATCGGGAGGGCACCCAACCGCCTCCATTGGCCCGCAGTGGTGCAGACTCGTCGTTTCCAGTTTTTGGCCATCGCGACAAGCGAATAGGGGCGTTCCGGCTTGACTTTCGGATGCGGAGCAATCTCGACATACAAATGCACTAGCAACCCGATCAACATGGGCAGTGGATTGAGCCAAAGCCCCGCTGCTGCGACGGTGGGTGCAAATGCGAGCAGTGTGATCGCGACTGCAAGCAAGGCAAGAAGCGGCGTCATCCCGCACAGCAGTCCGTTCAAGCTTCTAGCTTCCGGCCAATGGAACTCCACCAGGCCGCGGAAGTCGTGCAACGAGAGGAACAGCAACATGAATGCGTAGCCGGAGGCCACGTCCACCACGAAGGATAGATGCCCCTCGGCCAACGGACGGGCAATGCTCGCCGCGACCAGGGCATGCAGGGTGGCACCGGCGAGCCGACCGAGGGGCGTCACATGCTCGTCGACACCTTCAAAGCTCCTGACGCCGAGCACGATCGCCTTGTCCTTCAAGGCATTGCCGGTGAGTCGAAGCGCGTCGCTCGATTCAATCTCTATCTCCGCCGGGATGTTTCCGAAGTAGTTGATGAAGAGAGTGGGATCGGGTGTCTGCAAAAGCGTTGTTGGGTTTTCGGACGTCTTCTTGCTCGCGGCACAATAGTCGGCAACGCTCTCCAATTTTTTCTGATGCGGACCCGCGATTCCGGCCGCAGCGGACAAGACCATTCCGAGCGGAAGGAGAAGTGAGGCGTCAGCCCGCAACACTTTCGGTGCGTCTTTTGGGTCGTGATATCGGATCACACTCAGACCGCGGCCTTCCACGTCAAGCCATGTCGAGGCCCACCACAGCTTTGCAGGCTTCCTTCCTTCTCTATTTGTCACAAGCCTTGATGACGCCTCGCAAATCAGTTGCCGCCAAGCCCGCCCGCTCGCCTCCTCGTCCGCCGGTCGTGGATAGGAGACAACCACTACCGAGATGCCGTTCTGGAGCAGGGGCGCGATGATCTGGAAGATGGGTTGCAGGAGCACGTCCTTCTCGTCGCTCTCGCGGGGGATTGCGTCGATATCCACTGCGATCACCTTCGGGTCCAGTTCCGCCAAGGCCTCTGTGACTCGTGCGAGCTTCACCTTGTCTATGGGCAGGCGGCGCCCGAGTTCAGTCTCGAACATCTTGCGCGAGATGAGGACTGTGACGAGATCGGGATGAGCCACGTCGGTGCTCGTCGGCCCCTTGATAGATGCCACGACCGCGAGCACACCATCGTCGAAAGTTCTGAAGACATGCCACCTTTCCAGCAACACAGTGAACGATGCCAGGAAGATGATTAGTGGAAGGTAAATAAGGCCGTGCCGAAATAGCGCCCCAATGTAGAGCGCCGTCGTATGCAGCGTTTGGCCTAAGCCTTTCGTTTCCAAACGCGCCTCCTAACTTGATCGACCCATGCCTCACCCGATCGACGGGCTCACTAGTGCGGCAGATTAGGTGAAGCGCGAAGTGGGCGCATCCCCACATTGGCGGAGGAAGCCGCGCAGCGGGCTCAACAAGAGACCACCTCCCGAAGCGCGGACGATGTCCGCTGTATCGCAAGCCGCGCCCCGCGTAAGTTTCTTGATCAAACCAGCCGAGCCCTGAGGGTCGCTCAACGGCCTTACTGATCTAGGCATGATGGTCGCCGCCCAGAGGTAGACGGCCGGTCTCCAACATCGTAGGTTGCACGCCGAGGCGTGTAGAGCTACATGGAGAGCATCACATTCCCGGGGGTGTGCAATGCAGCATCCTTGCTCCACGGCCTACGCCGCGAGCGGCGCCTGATCCTGAGCTCCGAAACCCGGATACCACCTCTCGAAGGACGCGCGTAGCTCGTCATTGAGGACCTGGGTACGAACCTGGAGCAGCAGATGCGCTCCGCGCGGCGTCCGGCGCATCTGCTGCTTTTTCACGAACCGCTTGGAGATCACCTGGTTGACCGCGGACTCGACAAAGCCGGTGGAGATCCGTTCCCCGCACCGGTACCTCTCCCCGTAGTTGACGATGGCGCCGGCATTGTTGTCGACGTAGGTCGCGAATTCATCCAGCGGGCTTTGTCACGTTGGCGATGACGTAAGCTTGATCGATGCAAAAGACGACGAGATCGCTCTATCACGGGCACCGGTTTCCAGGGCTTTGTCACGTTGGCGATGACAGGTCGCAAAGCCGGCAGGGGGATTAAAGGCTCAGAAGGTGGCGGACGGATCTTGGGCGCTGCCGGTGAAAAGGCACCATGCATCAAAGCGTGAGGCCAGTTGTTTGCGGTAGAGCGAGGCGCGCAGCAAATGGCGCTTGAGAGCGAAGTGCTGGCGGATGGGACCGAAGCTCGAGAGGAAAGCCTGCGCGCGCTCGGGCCGGCGAAAGCCTCGCACGCGCCGCTCACGCTCACGGGTGGGTTGATGGCTGTTCTCGGCGCGGTTGTTCACGCGCGCACAGGCCTTCACGAACACGTGCCGCACGGTCGCAAGCTCAGGGATCTCTGCCTTGGCAGCTGGATAGCTGCGCAACTGGTCGGTGACAATCTTGCGCGGCGCCTCTGGGCAGGCGGCGAGCACACGCTTGAAGAAGCGTTTGGCTGCGACCTTGTCGCGGCGCTTCTGCACCAGCACGTCGAGCTCGGCGCCATGCTGATCGACGGCGCGCCACAGTAGGTAGGGTTCACCGCGCAACGTCACGAACATCTCGTCGAGGTGCCAGGTCGATCCCGGCTTGCGGCGTGCGCCCTTGGCGCCATGCGCAAAGCTCGCGCCGAATTTGTCGCACCAGCGCCGGATTGTCTCGTAGCTGACGACCACGCCGCGCTCGAACAGAAGCTCTTCGATGTCGCGCAGACTGAGTTGAAATCGAAAATACCAGCGCACTGCCTGGCTGATCACCACCGCTGGAAACCGGTGCCCGTGATAGAGCGATCTCGTCGTCTTTTGCATCGATCAAGCTTACGTCATCGCCAACGTGACAAAGCCGTTCGCAGGCCTGGATGTAGCGCCGCCCGGTGATGAGGGCGTCCTGCGGCTCCCAGGCCCCGTTGACGTACGACTGCAGTTGGAAGCCAGCCGTCACGAAGGGCGCGGCCGCGACCGACATTCCCGGCCCGGTGAGCCCCGCTTCGTGCAGCCGTAGGAGCAATGCGCGCAGGTGGCCGCCGCCATGGGCCTGCCAAAGTGCCTGCTTAAGGAAATCCTGCGGGTCGGCGCTGACCTCTGCGCGAAGGTAGTAACCGCGCTGGGTGCGGAACTCCTCCCACACCTGCACCACCCTTGGCCAGTCACCCGTGATCTGTAGCGCGAGTGGCGCCATCACGGCGCTGTTCACGACGTCGTTCACAACGTGATGTCGTGCTGCTTAAGTGCCGTGCGCAGGTCGACGCCACCGGTCACCTCCGCATTCGCGCACGCCGCCAACACGTGCGCCCAGTTCGCCCGCTGGCCGGCCCACTGGCCGCCGTAATGCAGGCCCACGGCCTGCAGCGGCGCGGCGCCGTCGATGATGGCGAGAGGGGAGCCGGAATTGCCGTTGATGGTGGTCGCGTCATGCATGGCGCTGCGCGGCCCGGTCGCATTCGCCGTTTCGGCTAGCATGCCGCCGCTCTGCCCTGGCGCGAAGCGCTTGGTGCCCTTCTCGCCCTCGAGTAGCTTGGCGATCAGTTCCCCGTACTCGTTGACGAACTCCGTGGGCACCCACTGGCGCCAGTCCGCAGGGTAGCCGACCGTGGCCACCATCCAGCCTGCGTCCACTTCCGCGACGCTGGGTGCGAATTCGAGACGCCGGTCCCGATGCTCGGAACTCGAAGACGCGTCGACTCCGAGCAGTGCCAAGTCGAGCTTTTCGTGGTCGATCGGCGGGGCGATCAGGCGCTTACCTGCAAAGAGCACCTTGCGCACCGCGCGTCGGTCGTGCGATTCGCGGCCCTGGTGTTCGCGGCCGAAATCCAAGTACACGTCGGATTTCACTGTGATCCCCGATGGCCCGAACTGCGCGATGGCCTGCGCGACGTGGCGGTTGGACAGCGCGAGCGTCGGGGAGATGAGGAAGGCGGTGCCGATGCCGATCTCCCCGACTTCAATGCGACCGACGCAAGCCGCGAACGCGGCGAGTTGCTCCCGGCGCGGCTTCAGCGTGGTTTTCCACGGGCTCGTGCAGTAGGAGGATTCGAAGTCGATGTCGCCGTCGCGAACCAGGAAGGACGGGCGCGTTCCGTCAAACGCGACGATCGCTTCCAACGAGCCGTATTCGGCCGACGTCGGCGCGCGCTGCGCGTCTCTCAGAACATTCATGGCCTGCTCGCTCGTCACCTTCGCCGAGTCGACCGCCGCGAGCAGCGCGGCATCGCCGCCGAAGTGCTCCTGCACGATGCGGCGCATCTCCTCGCGCGCCCGTTTGATGCGGTCTTCGGGCGCACCGGCTGCATCGGCGATCTCCTGGTTCGACTCCAGGGCCGACTCGAACGAAGGGGCACTCGCGCTCATCATCCCGAAGCGTTGACGCCACGCGTCCGCGGCACTCCAGTCTTGGCCACCGATTTCTCGTGTCATGTTTCCTCCTGCCGCCAGGCGGCGAGAGCTTAAAGCTCGCACAGGCGGGAGAAAAGTGCCTCATCCAAAGTAGGGATGCCATGCGCGACGTTCGGCCCCTACCCTTGCTGCTTTTCCATCAGACGGGGACGGACGATGTTGACGCGTGAAGCATGGCGCACGGCCTGCGAAGGCCAACTGGGTAAGCCCTATATCTGGGGCGCGGACGGACCGGACGCATTCGACTGCTCCGGCTTCGCGCAATGGGCCATGTCGCTCCTCAACCTAGACCCGCCGGGCGACCAGCCCGCGGAAGGGCTCTACCGCTTCTTCCGCAAGGGCCGCAGCCAATCCGTGCCGGCGGACACGGCCACGCTGGGAGACATCGTGTTTTTCGGGTCCGAGGAAAGCGTGACTCACGTGGCGCTGGCCTGGGGCGGCGGGCAGATGCTCGAAGCTGGCGGGGGCGGCCGGGGCACCACCACGCCCGCCATCGCCGACAAGCAGGGCGCGAGAGTTCGCATCGCCAACATCTCGCGCCGCAAGGACCTGGTCGAGATCCTGCGGCCCAACGCTCTCCCGTGGGTGGCCGGCGCCGACGGCTTGGAGGCTGCGCTCGAGGCGGCGGCCGGCTGGGGCAGCTACGTGGGCGGCGCCCCCGTCACCGAGTGGCTCCCCGACGGCCGCCACATGCAGCTGAAGCGCCCGTTCGGCTACGTGCAGGAAAGCGGTCGCGAGTGGCCGGTGCCCGAAGGCGCGGTGGTGGACGGCGCGTCGATCCCTCGCGTCTTCTGGTCCCTGATCGGTGGCCCGTTCGAAGGCCCGTACCGCGACGCATCGATCGTGCACGACCACTACTGCGATGTGCAGACGCAGCCCTGGCCGGACACGCACCGCATCTTCTACGAAGGCATGCTGTGCAGCGGCGTCTCGGAGATGAAGGCGAAGGTGATGTACTACGCGGTCTACCGCTTCGGGCCGCGCTGGACCATCGGGCCGGCCGTGGCCGCACCGGGGTTCGAGTCTGCGGCGGTCCCCTCCTCGGTATCGGCGCCCCTGCCGGTCGAGGCCTTCGACGCTGCGAGCTTCGAGGAGGATGCTGAGCTGATCCAGTCGAGCGGCCTCGACGCCGATGCGATCGAGCAGCTCGCCGAAGCGCGCAGCAGTATCGGCAACGTCTCCGCGGAAGCGTCCGCTGCCGCTGTTCGCCAGCCCTTGCTCCAGCGGCTGGTGCAACTGCAGGAAGCGGCAGCAGACGAGAGCGCCGCACAGGCGGCCGGCGCCCTGCTGCGCCGCTACTCGGCGTCCCTGTGCGAGGTGCAACCTGATGGTGCACTGGAGGCCGCGCCGCCCTACGAGCTGCTCAAGCCCGAGTACGAGAAGCTGTTCGCAACCTGCATGGTGCGGCCGGAGCGCAAGGGGGAAGTGGCCTGGCACGTGCAAAAGCTGCTGCAGTACCGCCCCCGCTACGAGAAGGTCGGCGCAGCCACGGAAGTACCGTGGTGGTTCATCGGCGTCGTTCACGCGCTGGAAGCAAGCTTCAATTTTCATGGCCACCTGCATAACGGCGACCCGCTCTCCGGCCGCACGGTGCAAGTTCCAAAGGGGCGACCGCCGGTGTGGAACCCGCCGAACGACTGGGAAACGAGCGCCATCGACGCGATCACCTACGAGAAGCTCGCGAACATCGGTGATTGGAGCGTCTCGCGGGCGCTGTACCGGTGGGAGCGCTACAACGGCTACGGCTATCACGCGCGGAACATCAACTCGCCCTATCTCTGGAGTTTTTCCAACCACTACACCAAGGGCAAGTACGTGAAGGACGGCGTATTCGATGCCAACGCGGTGTCGAAGCAATGCGGCGCGGCGGTGATGCTGCGGGCGCTGCAGGCCGCCGGAGCGGTGAGTCTGGGTCAATGACGGCGCCCGCCGCCGCAGTCACAGGGCGTGTGTGGCGTGGTAGGCCTTCACAAAGCGCACCGGAATGCCGTTGATCTTCGTGAGCTGGCCGCCCCAAGCGGCCTCGTAGAGCCGCTTCAGGTCCTTGCGGTCCTCGTCCGTGAGCACGCTCGCTGCACCGTAGTTCATGATCGTGAACTTGCGGTGCACGCCGAACACTGCCGAGGGTGAATCGGTCTCGCTGATGTTCGCGAAGTAGTGGCGCAGTCCGAAGACGTGGCCCAACTCGTGGACCAGCGTGGCGACCTGCTCCTTCAGAGTCTGGCTCAAGAGGAAGGGATAGATCAGCATCTCCTCGCGCCGCTTCGTGGGGAAGAAGGCGCTGGCCAGGGTGCAGCCCGCTTCGTCGCAGTCATTGCGCTTACGCACGGCCACCGTGAAGTCGTGCACCGCATCGCTCTCCACGATCTGTACGGGTGCTGCGTCGCCCCATTCGCGCATGGCATCGCGCAACAGGCAGCGCACCAAGGTGCGCGTCCCCTTCGGGTCCGGCTGCCGGTCCACCGATGCCTCGTCGAAGCGCCAGCGCAGCTTCGTGCCCTTCTCCCACAGCGGCACGAAGCCGTTGGTGGCGTCCACGACGAGCTCGAAGGCGGAGAGCTTGTCCGTCGCACAGCGGAGCGGCCTCTGGAGCGCGGTCGCGATAGTTTGCAAAGGCATTGGCAACTCCTTCGGAACAACCTTGCCATTGGCCAAGCTCAGACCGAGGGCCTCAATGCTCGGTTGCGAATCGAGTTCCAAGGTGAGCAGCGGCTGCGCATCCGACTCGTCCGTTCCGTTGCAAACCGCCTGACTGAGTTTGATCTTCATAGCCGATCTCCGGGCAAACAGGACGATGATTCTCTGTCGCCGCCGGGGCTGGCCATCGCCAGGCAAGCATGTCAGCGCCCGCTCACCCCACCAAATCAAACGGTCCCTCCCCGGTCCGAATGCGCACCCCGTCCAGTTCGAGCAGGCCACATCGTGGATGCCGAGAAGCTTGACGAGAGTCGTCATCAAGCGGCGTTCGATGCGAAGCCGATCGATTTGCGAGTGAGAGGACTCAGGCCTTCAACGTCAATCGCCAGCCGCTGAGCTTGCCGGCGTCCTGTGCTTCGCGGTCGGCTATCCGCAGCTTCCATGCACCTGCCGCTGGCTGACCAGCCAGGGTGGCCAGCCCCGGCGTGGTGGCCGCCGTGTAGGTGGCGTTGAGATCGTGCGCGGAGCCGCCAGCGCGCGCGTGAAGGGTGACCTGGCTCCCGGCCGGCGACATGAGGCCGACTTCGAGATCGCCGATCCAGCTATGCGCGATCTCCACGGCCACTTCAACACTCTCGAGCGTAAAGGCCTGCGCATTGTTCAGCGTACGCACGATGCCAGCGGCGGAGTTGTCAGGAATCGCGGTGCCGGGGGACTCCTTCAGCACCACCACGTTCGGTAGCGCCGCGGGGGCACCAAGGTCCAGCCCCCAGCGCTGCAGGCGGCCGACATCCCGGGGGCCGAGGTCCTGTACGCGCAGAGTCCAGGTGCCTCGGCTGCTGCGGCCGCGCAGCGTGGCGAGCGCCGGCAACATGGCCTCGTCATAGGTCAAGTCGAGGTTCTGCGCATTCCCGCCCAGCCCTTTCGGGTGCAGCTCGACCGTTGCGCCCCAGGGCGTTTCCAGCGTGACGCGCAGGTCGCCCACGAAGGTATGTGCAACGCGCAAGCCGATCTTGATGGACGCGATGGCCACGTCCTCCTGCACCTGGATCGTGCTGCGGATGCCCGCCGCATCGTTGTCGGGGATAGCCAAGTCGGGCTCCACGACCTGTCGCAGTGGATCGGGCGCTACGCCGGTGCCGAAGAGACTGCGAAAGCTCATCGTGGGCTCCGAGGCGCTGATTTGGTCGATGGTCAAGTTCGAAGCGGCGCCGTTCCACCACCGGCTGGAGGGCGTCGTGTCGTCGGCAAAGCGAGCGGCCGGGCCCTTGTAAAGGTCACCCTGATCGCCCCTGTGACCACGCGAGCGCTCGAGCTGGAAGAGGCCATCGGCTTGTTCGAGCGACAGCTCGTAGTGGCGAGCAGGCGTCATCTGCTCCTGACTGTTGTCTCCGGTTTCATCCACGTGCCAGATTGCCAAGCCGCTGTCGCCCAGGGAACCGTCGCGCCCGCTGCGCTGGCGGTTCTCGACCAGGAAGTATTCGCGACCGCTACGGCTATGGATGGCCATGTCGTTGCTGCCCGCCTTCAACTCGACCACCTGGTCATGCTCGAGCGGGATCACCTGATTCGCCCAGCCCGACAGGCGTTTCAGATACGCGCTGATCGTCGTGGGGTTCTTCTCATCGAAATTGCCGGCGCACATCAGACAATACATACCCACGCCGCTGGACTGCGCGTTCTGTTCGTCGTCGTAGAGATCGGGATAGTCGCAAAGCATGTGGCCGTTCTCGTGGCAAAACGTGCCAAGCGTCAGTTCGCTCGTCATCGCGGTGAATTGGTAGTCGAACGCGCCCTTGCCGGGCATCAGCGGCACCACGCTTTCCAGCCGATGCGCATGCGGCCAGAGTCCTTGTGCCCAGCTGTTGCGCACCTCGCCGGCGTAGAACACGTTCATTGCATAGACGAAACCTTGCGAATCGGCCGTGAGCGGGGTGAAATCGAAGCCCGCAGCCTTGTGATGCGCCAGCGCTTCGCCGATCAACTCCCAGGCTCGGATCGGCATCTCGATGGATTCGTCGGTGTAGTAGCCAATCGGCTTTTTGGCGCGGTAGTACGGCGCCACGACGTTGGTGTACCGACAGCGGCCCACGGAGTTGTCCATGAAGAAATCCCGCACCGAGCCTTGGTTGCCAAAGCCGTTGTAGCCCGGCAAGTTGCAGAAGCGTTCGACCTCCTCGCGTGGGATCGTCGCCGGCTCGTCGACGAAGTCGATTAGCAGGCACAGGCCCACAAAGTCACCCACCGTCTGGCGCTGCGGCGGAGCCAGCAACGGGCCACCCGCCGCGCCCAGCGCGCGCAGCGAGCGCATCTCCTGCTGGCGCTCGGCGCGGCGCTGATCGCAGCGGCGTGCCAGCGGGCTGCTGGGGGGCTCGCGCCGAAGCGGGGACCTCTGCACAAAGAGGCCGGCTTCGGCCAAGGCCGGGCCAGCCGCAGCGGCGAGCCCCGCTGGCTGGGGCACCACCGGCCCGTACCAGCCTGTTTGCGGATTTAGCATCACCGGTTTGCCATCGAGGGTCTCGAATGTGGCGCGGAACTGATTCCCACTGCCGCGCACGGACAGTTTGCTGCCATCAGGTTGGGTCAGTGTGAACGGACGATCCTGAAATTGAACGGACATGGCTGCGTCTCCCATGGCAGTCGCCCAGCGAGCACACGGCGTGCAGGCCGCACCGCGGCACTCAGCATAGGCAATAGAGCAGACTGCAGCATCGCTCGTTTTGATGAGTCGATCGATACGCAGGTCACGCACCGAGAACTCGAAGTGGGGGGAAGGCCGCATGTTCGGATGGCCGATCCGGACCCGGATCCACAACGCGCGCCGAAGGAGTAGATTGGCCGCCCCCATCCCTGCGGAGGATCCTGCCGTGTGGTTTGCCCAACGCTTCATTGGCGCGGAGACGCTTCCCTCCAGGATGTCCGAACTCGATGTCCACCAGTTCTTCAGCCTGAGCAAGGACGACGTTTCCGCGGTATGCGAGCGCTTCCGCGACGACCTGTGGTCCGCAAAAATCCCGGTCGTCGTCTCACCGGTAGATGGTTGGCTCGGACCGAGCACCGTGGCACGATGACGCCATGGCGATGCTCGTGCAGATCGTGCTCCGGCTGATTGAAGACGCGTTGCGGTGGCTGGTGCTGCTGGCGCGCTCGGATGGGTCTGTCCGCGCCGAGAATCTTGTGCTGCGTCGCCAACTGGCCATGTTCGTCGAGCGGGGTATCCAGCCTCGACGCGTGGATCCCGCAACCCGAGTCAGCCTGGCCGTCCTGACGCGTCTGTTCGACTGGCGCAACGCGGTGGTGGTCTTGAAACCGGCCACCATCGTGCGCTGGCATCGTGCTGGATGGAGGCTCTTGTGGCGGAAGAAGTCGCGGCCGGGTCGGCCGCCGATCCCTGGGGAACTATGCCTGCTGATTCGGCGGATGGGACAGGAGAACCCCCTGTGGGGCGAAGAGCGCATTGCCAACGAGTTGCTGCTCAAGCTGGGCGTGCGAGTCTCGCCGCGCACGGTCCGCAAGTACCTGCCCAAGCGACCTCCAGGTCAGCCTCGCGGTGATCAACGCTGGTCGACATTCCTGAGGAACCACGCGAAGGCGATTCTGGCGTGCGACTTCTTCGTGACCGTCACCGCGACGTTTCGACTGCTCTACGTGTTCGTCGTCATCGAGCACAACAGCCGCCGACTGATGCACGTGAACGTCACCGCGCATCCGAGCGCGGCCTGGACGCTGCAGCAGATGAGGGAGGTAGTAGCGCACACTGATGAGCACCGGTATCTGATCCATGATCGGGACAGCATCTTCGCGAGGCACCTGGACGATTCGATGCGGGCGTTGGGTCTCGCCGTCCTGCGCTCGCCTTTCAGAAGCCCGAAGGCGAACGCGATCTGTGAACGGGTCATCGGCACGATTCGCCGCGAGTGCCTGGAATGGATGATCCCGCTATCGGAAGCGCACCTGCGTTCGATCCTTCACGAGTGGGTCGCGCACTACAACGGTAGACGCCCTCACAGCGCGCTGTGCCCGGGCGTGCCGGGCCCTCCTCGTGGCTCGGCGCGGCGACCGAAAGCTGAATCTCGGCATCGATGGATGCCGGGTGTGTTCGTGGGCGCAAGGCCCGTGCTGGGCGGATTGCACCACGAGTATTCGGTGGTGCCGACAACATCGTCCCTGTAGCAGACCTCGGCTGGCCGCCGAGCCGTTCGCTTTTCCTAATCAACCGTTCAAGGTCAGTATCCCGCGTCAGCAGACGAGATTTTGCGGAGCACAGCCATCGTGATGAGCCTGGTCCAGTCGGCCAAGCTCCACGGGCACGACCCGTGGGCTTACCTCAACGAGGTCCTGACCAGGCTGCCCACGCAACTGAACAGCCGCATCGACGAACTGCTTCCCCACTACTGGCAACCCGCACGCTGAGCGCGCGGCCGCGTCCTCGGCCAGCCGTCCGCCGGTCAACTATGGGACGGCCAGCCGCTTACTGCTGTTGCGCGCCGATGTCCTGATTGAGTGAAACCAAGGCCCGCCGTGACGACCGCATCCGACTGTCACTTCGTTCGACACTCGGCCGTGTCCAGTCCCCTACAGTTCGAGAGACCTCAAAAAGCTCGGATCGGTGTCTACGAAGCCGCCAGTAGCCCGCTCAGCCCGACGAAGCCCAGATACGCCGAAACAACGTAACGAGCCCGGTGGGCAAGTAATGCTGGCGCTCTGAAGCGCTGAGTTCCCGCGTCAGCTTGTCTCGGTCCCGCGCTAGTTGCAGGAGGTCACCGCCGGCCACGCACACATTGCATGGATAAAGGCGTGCGACCGTGTCCTCGCTGCTGACGGCGATGCGCAGTCCGCCCGGAGCAAAAGAAACGTGGGAGACGCTGGTCGCCTGCGGCGGCAACGCATGGATAACACGCTGCGTGGCGACGTCCCACACGCGGACGATTCGATCCGCGCTTCCGGTTGCCACGAACGCGCCGCTCTCGTCGAAGGTTGCGCAATTCACCATTTCGTCGTGCCGGAGCGTGCCGATGAGCCGGCCGCTCGCGGCATCCCAGAGCCGCGCCGTCCTGTCGATGCTCGCGGTGACGACGAGCGTTCCGAGTCGATTGAATTCGGCACTGTAGACGGCTTCTTCATGTCCGGCCAGTCGATACAGAATCTGACCGGTCGAGCCATCCCACAAGATGGCAGTCGAATCGCCGCCGCTGCCGCCCGCAGCGGTGACAACTCGCTTTCCATCTGGGCTGAAGGCGGCGCTGTTGAGCTGATCCTGGTGGCCCCGGAGGACAAGCTGTTCAGTGCCGGTGCGCGCATCCCAGACTCTTGCCGTGTGATCGCCGCTGGCCGTCACTATTCGCTGCCCGTTGGGACTGAACGCGGCCGTGGTGAGGAACTTGCTGTGACCGCGCAGCCGGGTCGTCGGCTCACCGGAGTCGGCATCCCACACAAGGGCAGAGTTTTCCCAACTGGCGGTCACGAGTCTTGCGCCATCCGGACTGAAGGCGGCGCTGTTGAGCGGTTCCGAATGGCCATTGAACACCCGCACGCTGCGGCCGCTGCCAGCTTCCCAGGTGCGCGCCGTGCCGTCTTTGCTTGCAGTGGCTACGTAACGCCCATCCTGGCTGAACGCGGCGCTGTTCACCGTATCCGCGTGACCCCTCAGTTCTGCGACGGGCGCGCCAAGATCCCACACCTTGGTCACGGCATCGGTGCCTCCGGTGATGATCCAGCGGCCGTCGGCGCTGGCGCCGAGCGCGCCGATCGGGCTCTTGTGGCCGCGCAGGGTGTAGAGCGGCGTTCCGCTCGACGTCGACCATACGATCACCAGCCCCTCCGCGCCGACGGTGATGACCTGTGCCCCGCCGCCGTTGAACATCGCGCGATTGACCAGGCCCGTGTGTCCCTTCAACGAGGTAACGAGCGCGCCCGAGTCCGCGTTCCAGAGGATGGCCGTCTCGTCGGAGCTGGCCGTCAACACGGCTCGCCCGTCCGGACTGAAGACGGCCTGGTTGACGGCACGCGCGTGTCCGCGGAGGTCCGCGCGAAGCTTCCCGTCGCTCGCGCTCCACACCTTGGCCGCGCGGTCCACACTGCTCGTCAGGATTGACTTGCCGTCCGGACTGAAGCTTGCACTGGTGAGCCAGTCGGTGTGACCCTGCAGCCGTACGAGGGACGCCCCGGTTGACACGTTCCAGATCCGCGCCTCCTTGTCCCTGCCCGCCGTCACGACGAGGCTTCCATCCGGACTGAAGGTGGCACCAGTCACCGCGCCTGTGTGCCCCTCGAAAGTCTGGAGGAGCGCGCCGTTCGTCGCGTCCCACAGCCGGGCCTTTTGGTCTTCTCCGGCCGTCACGAGACGTGTGCCGTCCGGACTGAACCGCGCCACGGTTACCGGCCCGGCATGCGCCTTGATCGTGACCAGGGCCTTGCCGGTTTCGGCATTCCAGATGCGGGCGGTGCCGTCCCTGCCCCATGTCAACACGCTCTTGGCGGATGAATCGAACACTGCGCCGTGGAGTCCGCCGGCGTGCTCGCTGAACTCCGTCACACGGCGGCCGGATGGCACATCCCACACCCGCGCCTTGCCGTCGAGACTGGCGCTGACGGCCAACCTTCCATCGCTACTCAGGGCGGCGCCGGTGACGAATCCTCCATGCGAGGGCAGTGTCCGGTGCACACGAGACTGGGTCAATGCGCGCCGCAGCGTGTCTTCGGTCTGGGGGGATAGGGACAGCCTGGCGGCTTCGATGGCAAGGCGCAGGCCCAGTTCCGGATCTGCCGACAACTGCTCGAGGCCCTGCGCGGCAAGTTCGCGGGCCAACGCCTCGGTGTTGCCAAACCATGCGTACGTGCCGAGTACAACCCCGACAATTCCGGCGGCTGCGGATGCACCAAGTATCCAGCGCCGTTGCTTCTGCTGCCTGTGACGGCTCTCCTTGACAAACTGCATCTGCAGCGGGCTCGGGCGCGGATCCTTCTCGGCAGCGGCCCCGATCCACTGCTCTGCCGCACGGAGGTCTGCTCCACGGAGCAGCAGGCTGGGCTCACGGCCATGGGCCCCCCAGTCGCTTGCGCGCACATCGAGCCGCGTGTGATCCCCGACATGCTTCAGGTCTGTCCGGATCGCATGGACTAGCAACCGCATCGCGTTCGGGAAGTCGTCTGCGGCTCGGAAGGAAACCCAGTGGAGCTTCTTCAACTCCTGCGACACTGCGGATCCCGCTTCGCGATGGATCAGGGGAACCAGGCGCTTGTGGTGTTCGACCGCGTGCGCGAGCTCCATGGCGCAGATCTCCGAAGCTGCCGATTCGGGGGTTATGACGAAGACGAATGAGTGGGCGGATTCGATGGCGGCGCAGATCTCCTTCATGAACTCGGATGTCGGCGGGATGCCCTTCCAGTCGACCCAAGTCTCGTAGCCTTCGCCCCTGAGGGCGTCATCGAGGGTTCGGACGAAGGATTGATCGCATCGCGCATAGGAAATGAAGACCCGCGTCCCGGCAGGGGCTGGCACAGCCGCTGCAACCGCTGCGTTCTGATCTGCCTCCACGACCATCTCGGTTCTTTCAACTGGCTTTAGGGCGAAAGACTACAACCGCGCTTGTCGTGGCGCATGCACGCCAACGGGGGTGTCCGAATTTCTGTGTGTGAGGCGGTTGATTAATTCGGTTTGACGGCTTGACTGATTTGTTCTGTTTTCAAGGCCCCTGCCAGGCCGCCGGAGGCGCCCCCGGTTGAGCCATGTACTCATGCTCAACCTCCTGTCCTGGCGCCGCCGTGGTTGGGCTGCGTGAAGCGCTCTTCGTAGAGTATCGCGAACTGGTTCATTGCGTCGCGCCATTCCTTGGCCGCGCGACCCCAGTCCGCGGTAATGTTGCGCAGTGCCAGCCAGATGAGCTTGGTCGCGGCATCGTCGCTCGGGAAGTGCCCGCGCGTCTTGATGATTTTGCGCAGCCGGCTGTGAACGCTCTCGATGGCATTGGTGGTGTAGACCACGCGACGCACGGCTGGCGGGAACGCGAAGAATGGAATCACGCGGTCCCAGGCGCGGCGCCAAGCCGCCGTGACGGTGGGGAACTTCTGCCCCCAGGAGCTGCGTTCGAATTCGTCCAATGCCTCCTGGGCGGCCTCGGCGCTGGGCGCCGTGTACACCGGGCGCAGCGCTGCGGCAAGCAGCTTGCGATCCTTCCAGCTCGCATAGTCCAGACTGTTGCGGATCAGGTGCACGATGCACGTCTGCAGCGTGGTGGCAGGGAAGACCGCGCCGAGCGCCTCGCCGATGCCCTTGAGGCCGTCGGTGACGGCGATCAGGACATCGCTCACACCGCGCGTCTTCAGATCGTTGAAGACCTTCATCCAGAACTTGGCGCCTTCGGTGTTCTCGATCCACAACCCGAGAATGTCGCGCGTGCCGTCGGGCAGCACGCCCAGGGCCAGGTAGATCGCCTTGTTGCGCACCACCGCCTCTTCTCGAATCTTCACGCGCAGCGCGTCGAAGAAGATCACCGGATACATCGGCTCCAGCGGGCGCGACTGCCAGGCGCCGACCTCGGCCATCACGGCGTCGGTGACCGAGCTGATGAACTCGGGGCTGACCTCGGTGCCGTATTGCTCGGCGAGGAAGCCCTGGATCTCGCGCACCGTCATGCCCCGTGCGTACTTGGCCACGATCTTGTCGTCGAAGTCGGTGAAGCGACGCTCATGCTTGGGGATCAACACCGGCTCGAACGAGCCCTCGCGGTCACGCGGCACTTCGATGCGCAGCGGACCGTCCTCGGTCATCGCTGCGCCCGGCGGATAGCCCAGGTGGTGCGACAGCTCCGCACCCAGGGCGCGTTCGATGAGCGCCTTCTTGAACGCCATAGAGGCGGCCTGAACCGCCTCGGCGCTCATGGGCCCCTTCACGAACTGGTCAATCAGTTCCTTGGGGATCGACGGCAATGCCGCCGCGGCGGCCGCTGCCGCCTTCGTCGTCTGCCTGCTTGGCATAGATGCCCTCGTCGTCATGCTATGCCTCGCACACAAAAATCCGGACAGGCTCCTGGCGCGCCGCAAGCCACGGGTCGTCGGGATCGCTGCGCAGCCTGGCCTCGGCCAGGCGCTCGATCTCGCGCGCCGGCGTCAACGGCAGGGCGGCCGGGCGCCAACATCTCTTGATCGCAACGTGCAGCAGCGCCAGCGCGTTCATTTGGTCCAAGTTCCGGGTAGGTTCCCAATTGGACGCCGGCTCAGCAATTTGTAGGAGGCGCGGCGGACGCAAACTCACTAGACTTTCAACGATCGAGGATGTCCCCATGGGTGAGCGCAAACGCTACCGCCGCCTGCCGGGCCAACCGGTCGTGGCCGTCCAATTGAAACTCGAGTCTGACGACTTTGAGTACCGCAAGTGGGGCGAAGAGCAGCACTGCAAGGCCAATGACTGGGTGGTGGACAACAGCGGCGAGGTGTACACGGTTGATGCCGAGTCCTTTGCACGCACCTACACGGCCGAGGGCCGCGGTACGTACGTGAAAACCGGCAAAGTCTGGGCCGAGCGGGCCAGCTTGGCCGGCCGGGTGGCCACGAAGGAAGGCGACACGAACTACGAGGCGGGCGACTGGCTGGTGTCCAACGACGAGGACGGGTCGGACGCCTATGCGGTCAGTGCGAAGAAGTTCGAAGGCATGTACGAACTGGACGAGTGACAGGGTCAGGCAACGAAAAGGGGAGATGCCATGCGCTGCTTCGTGATTCGGGGTTTTGGCGAGAAGACGGATTCCAGGGGCCAAAGGATCGACTTCGACAAGGTCGACAAGGCGCTGATCGCGCCCGCGCTGCAGGAATGCAAGCTGGACGGGAACACCACGGCCGAGGTGGTGGGGGCTGGCAGCATCCACCAGGACATGTTCCAACTCATCCTGCAGGAAGAGTTCGTTCTGTGCGATATCACGGTGCACAACGCCAACGTGTTCTACGAGCTGGGCGTGCGCCATGCGCTGCGCAAGCAGCGCACGGTCTTGATCAAGGGAAAGCAATCGGCCGACGCGACGCCCTTCGACATTGCCGGCGTGCGCTACATGACGTACGACGTGAACGATCCGGGGGCAGCCCTGGAGGAACTGGTCGGCGTGCTCAAGGCCTCGCTGGCTGACGACAGGGTAACGGACAGCCCCGTCTTCCTGATGATGCCAACACTGCCGGAGGCCGACTTCCGAAGCGTCGCCACAGTGCCCCTTGACTTCGCGGAGGAGGTGCAACTGGCCCAGTCGCGAGCTGACAAAGGCTGGCTTCGGCTGCTGGTCGAAGACGTGCGCGGCGAGCGTTTCCAGCGCGAAGGGCTTCGATTTATCGGCCGAGCGCAGTGGAATTTGAAGGATTTCAAGGTGGCCGCTCAAACCTGGGAAGAGGTGCGCTCGGGTGGCGAGGATCTTGAAGCCAATCTTGCGCTCGCCAATCTCTACGAGCGGTTGTACAAGCAGACGGGCGATCCGGGCCAACTCGAACTCTCCAACCAGGCCATCGATCGCGTTCTGGCCAGCCCGGGCTTGTCTCCGACCCACCAGGCGGAAGCCCAGGCACTCGAGGGGCGCAATCTCAAAACTCTCTGGCGCCTTGACTTCGCAAGCCTCGGAACCCTAGAGGAGCGACGCGAACGGGCCATCGACCCCAAGGCAGTGGAGTCCTATGAAGCTTATCGCGAGGCATACCGAGCCGATCTGAACCACTTCTTCCCTGGGCTCGCAGCCTTGCAGATGGGACGCATCCTGCAGTCGCTCGCGAAGGAGCCAAGCTTCCCGAGCCTTTTTGGGGATGACCCGAAGGTCGCGCAGCGGTATGCGGATGACCTCGGCGCCGAGTTGGACGCGCTGGAACATGTTGTGCGTGCGTCGATCAAGCGGAAAATCTCCAAGGAAAAGGCCGACGAGCTGATCTGGGCCAAGATCGGCGTCGCGGACTTGCAATTCCTGGCACAGTGGAATGCCCCGCCGGCGACCAGCCAAATCTCCGTCGTGCGCGCCTATCGTGGTGTCGTACCCAAGGGCAGCTTCTACTGGGATGCCGCGCGCGGCCAACTTGAACTTTTCAAACAGCTCGGCATTGGGGTAGCCACCGCAACTGCTGTGATGAACGAACTCGACGGCGCGCCGATTCAGTCAGGCAAAAGGAAGCGCCATCTGCTGGTCTTCAGCGGCCACACGGTCGACAAGAGGGGTGCGAGGCAACCCAAGGTTTCCCGCCTCCCTGCCAGCGCATTGGACAAGGCCGGCGTCCTAATCGAGGCTGCGCTCAAGCGGTTCCAGGACGAGGGCGTAGAACTCACCGTGCTGGCCTCGGCGGCTCCGGGGAGCGACATCCTGGCCCTGGAATCATGCAAGACACTTGGCATCAACACGTGGCTGTGCCTGCCGATGCGACGCGAAGCGATCGCCAGCGAAGTGTTCGATCAATACGAAGACGCGTGGCGCAACCGCTTCTTCGATTTGGCCGACGCTCACGCCGGCCCGCCTGCCCGCATTTTTGTCATGAACGACAGGGCAGAGCTGCCTCGCTGGTTGGCCGCGCGCAGGAGCATGACGCCCTGGTCGCGCGGCAACCGGTGGATGCTGCGTCAGGCGCAGGCTTGGGGCGCTGACCGCGTGACGCTGCTGGCGCTTTGGGACGGTAACGAGGACGATCCTTCTGAGGACGGCACAGCCGGCATGGTGCGATTGGCTCGAAGGTCCGGTAGCTTCGCCATCGAGTTCATCGACAGCAGGACTCTGTTAACCGGCTGATCCGTACACATCCGAGTCCGGCCAGAGACCTTTATGCCCAAGTACCGCAGCTTCGAACATCACCCGGAGTTGGGGCTGCCGCGATTTCGCGGACACTTTCCACGCAAGAAGGGGTGATCTCGGTTTCGGTGCATTTTGTGGCGGTTCGCAATGGAGGCATCCGGCTGCTCACTCGAGAACCGGCTTTGCCGCGCGTTGCGCCGCAGTTCTACGAAGCGCCGGCTGTAACTCATTGATTTGCATCCAGCAAGGCTGACCAAGCGCCACAAAATGCACCGAAACCGAGATTCACCCAAGTAGCGCGAAGCCGCCGTAGGCGCCGAGCTGCCAGATGCGTGCCTTGGTCGTCACCTGCGCTCGACCAAACAATTTTTTGCACCCGACGCTGACTCGTGAGCCGAACCATGCGCGTTGGACGTGTGCGTCTTGGCCGGCGCAGTGCACACCCCCAGCTTCTGGACGCTCTTCCAGCGGCGCATCAAGACTTCAAGACTGGCTCCGATTGCCTGATGGCTCCTCCGGCCGAGCTGTTCGAAGCCGCCCGCTCTTGCGTTGGTCGTCGGTGCCGAGATCTCTTTGGCGTCTTGGTCATTGCAACCAGCCCGAAAATGGATCCCCGATCGAACTCGGGCCGTTGGCCGACTGACCTCGCGCCCCGCCTCATATCCGGCCGAGCAACTCCGCCTTCTTGTTGGCGAATTCGTCGTCGCTGATGACGCCCTTGGAGCGCAGGTCGGCGAACCGCTCGATGGTGGCGAACACGTCCGGCTGGTTTCCGGAGGCGCGTTGCTGTGACCGTTGCCATTGTTGACGCTGGCCGGCGGGTTCACCGGCTCATCGAATGCCGGAGCAGGTGGCGCCGCATTTGGCGAGACGCCATCGACCGAGATCACGGGCAGACTGGCAACGTCGATCAAGCCGTACTGGCTGTTGAAGCTCAGGCTGCCGCCGTATGACTGTTGCTGCCCGAAGCCGCCGATCTGGTGGTCCAGCGTGTCGTACACCGTGACGCGTCCATTGACCTCGATGGCCAAGCGCCGCGCCTGGGCGAAGTAGGCATAGCTCACGCCGTTCTGCGCACCCGTGCTGTTCGGAAAGCGCAGGTCGGTTGGCCACCAGTCGTTCGTTGTGCCGGGCACGAACAGACTGGCCGGGCCGAAGTTGCCGTTGCCTTGCTGCTGTCCGCCACCGTCATAGCTGGTCTGTGCTTGCCCGTTGTTGTAGCCACTACCCTGGCTTTGCGACTGGAAGCTGCCGCTGCGCACCAGGCATGATCATGCCGCCGCGCATCCACTGGCCGGAGCCGGAGAATTCCGGGTGGTTGAACTGTGCCTGGCTGCCGTTTCCATTGATCACAGAGTCCAGCATGCTGAGCGTCGCGTCGACGCTGAAGCCGTTGCGCCGCGCGATGTCGTTGATGACCTGCTGGCCGGCAGGAGAGAGTTGTCGCATGGAAGATGTCTTGTCGAAGGATAGGGGCGCGATTGTGAGGCTCGGACAAGACACTGTCGCTGCACGGGCTTTCAGAACTCAAAATGCCGCTGCGGCACCGGCAAGACAGGGGCGGCTCGGCCCTTGGCGGTTGGCTACCAGATCGCCCTGTTGACAGCATCCACGGTGCGCATCTGCGCTCCATGAAAAATCACTCAGCCGATCAGTTTCAAGCCCGGAGGCAAAGCTTCGCCGAACACACCGCGTTCGCCGGCTTCGTCGAGCGCAACGACGTCGCGCGCGCGAGCGATCCACGCCGGCGGAGCCCGATGGGCCTCGAGCCGCGAGATGACTTGTTCGCGCGCTTCGAGTGGCAGGTCACGAGCGCGATCACCGCTCAGGCGAGCGAGGTTTGCGGCGGCGGCAGCAGCCCCTTCGACGCGCTTCCAGTCCAGCGCGAGCAGTGCCTCCAGCCATGCGGCGGCGGAGTCGGTCGGCACCACGCCGTGCGCGCTGCCGTATAGGGGCGCGCGCGCGCCGATGCGACCGATGGCCCACAGCGTCCAGATGTCGCGTGCCTGCGGATCGCCTGCGGCGCCCGGTCGCCGCAGGCGCTCGACCAGCCAGTCGCCGATCTCGACCTTGTGTTCGACCGGGATGCGTTCGAGCGAAGCGCCCAGGCGCACCATGTCGTCCCAGCCTCCCTTGACGATCCGTGGCGGTCGCTCGTGAATGCCCGCCTCTCCGCCGCGCAGGTTGATGGCGAAATCGTCGAGGAGCCGCAACTGGGCTGCTTCGTCCAGCCCGCCGGCGACACGGCGCCATAGCGTCCACCATTCCGCGCTGACCTGGCGCTCGTGGCCGTGCTGCACCCCCAACTCGAAGAGCGGCCACAGTTGCTCGATGCGCCAGGCGTCGAGCGGGTCTCCGAAACCCGGTCGCAGGCACCAGCCGGCCAGGCTCAGCCACAGGCGCTCATGGTCCGCTGAGCGGTGGCGGCCGCGCGCACGCAGCCACAGCGCGTCGAACAGCGGGCGCAGCAGCGCGGTCGACCACCGCTCTCGACTGCCGAGCAGGGCTTCGAGTTGCGTGCGCAACTGCTTGACGGCCTTGGGCCCCACTTGGCGGTCGCGCGCGCCGAAGACACGCTCGATGCACTCGAGCGCCTCGCCAAAGCGCGGTGGCAGTCCGGCCCCTGCGGATGCTGGGGCAGCCGGATTGGCGCGCAATTGGAATTCGAGCTTCCAACGTTGCGCCGGGTCGTTGACGGAGACGCACCGCACTTCGAGCGTACCAACCTCGGTCAGCGCCGCTGCCAGCTGCACCGGGATGCTGCGTCGCGCGGTGCCGCGTCCGGCCCGCACCACGGTGGCCACTGGTGGCAGCGGCTGCACATCGCGTTCGTCGAGGTCGACCAATTCACCGGCCATCGGCGCGGGCTGGCCTGCGGTACTGCCCGTGGTCGATACGAGGTGGAAGCGTACCGGTTCGCCGATGCGCAGCTCGAAGCTGCGGCCTTCGAGGCGAATCTCGCGGCCTTCTTCGCTGCCGCGCGGAAGCACGCAGACGCCTTGCCCGTTGCCGTCGTCGAGCGGCAGAAAGTAGCTGCGCGCCGAACCGCCGCTGATCTTCGGCGCCAAGCCGCGCCGGGCCAGCGCGTAGGCGACCGCGCCGCGGGCGACCGCGACGTCCGGGTCGGCGTTGTGCAGTGCTTGCAGCGGCGCGCCGCGCCACGCGCCAAGCGTCGCGTACAGGCGCGCCGCGATCGCTTCGGCGCGAAACACGCCGCCGTTGAGCAGGAGCGCGTCGGGCCAGCCGGCGCTCGCGTGCTGGTGCAAAAAACCGGCGATGTGGCGCGTCACTGCCGGGTCGCTCGCATAGGGCAGGCCGAACGCGACCAGGCCGCTGGTACGCTCGCGCCGCGGCAGTTCGCCGGAGGTCACCTGCGGGAAAAAGCCATCGACCACAATGCGCTCGACTTCGTCGCGGCCCAGTGCCACCGAACGCGCGCCGCCGATCAGTCGCGAGCCCGCGCCAAGCAGCGTCACCTGCGCGCTGGCCGGGGCATCGGCAGCAAGCAGCCGCTCCTTGGCGGAACGGCAGCGCTCGACCAGTTGCGACAGCTGGCCTGCCGACAGGCGCGCGCCAGCCTCGCCCGCCGCTGCGTCCAGCCTGGATTCGGCCAAGTGCGCGAGCGCCAGGTCCATGTTGTCGCCGCCAAGCATCAGGTGGCGCCCGACCGCGATGCGCTCGAGTCGTGGTTCGGCGCCATCCCTGTCCACGCGCACCAGGCTCAGGTCGGTGGTGCCGCCGCCGACGTCGCAAACCAGCACCAGCCGCGTGCTCGTCAACGCCTTGGCAAGGGCATTGCGGTGGCGGAACAGCCAGTCGTACAGCGCAGCCTGGGGTTCTTCGAGCAAGCGCAACTGGGGCAGTCCGGCGTCGCGCGCGGCTTCAACGGTCAGTGCGCGGGCCGCATCGTCGAACGAGGCCGGCACCGTCAGCACCAGTTCCTGGTGTTCGAGCGGGGCCATGGGATAGCGGTAGTTCCAGGCCGCGCGCAGGTGTGCGAGGTAGCTCGCGCTCGCGGCCACCGGAGAGACCTTCGGTACATCGGCCGCCGCCCCCCAGGGCAGGATCGGCGCCAGCCGGTCAACCGCGCCATGCGACAGCCAGCTCTTCGCGCTGGCCACCAGACGCCCGGGCACCTGGGCGCCGAGCTGGCGCGCCAGGCTGCCGATCACAGCGGTGTCGCCCTCGCCGGCCGGCATCCATGGCAGTACCAGATCACCCGGCGGCAGCTCGCCCGGCGCCGGGTGATAGCGCATCGACGGCAGCAGCGGACGCGCCGCCACCTCGCCGGGCGCGACCAGTTGTTCGACGTCGAACAAGCAGATGGCGTCTTCTGCGATCCGGCCTTTCGCGGCCGCATAGGCAACGACGGTGTGCGTCGTGCCGAGGTCGATGCCGACCGTGTAGGTCGCAGTCATGCGGGTGCCAGAGACCGGCTCAAACCCCTGCGGCGTCTTGCGGGCGTTCGCCGCGCACGTCGAACTCGATCTTCCACCGCTCGCCGCCGCTGGGCGGAACGGCTTCGAGTTCGAGCGTGCCGGCCTCGGTGACCCGGGCGTGCAAGCGCACCGGCACCACTTCGCCGGGATTGCGCCCCTCGGGTGGCAGCGTGGCGGAAATCGATGTGAGTTCCTGCAGCTCGTCGGGGGTCCAGGCGTCGAGCAGCGTGCCCACGCCGTCCTGACGCCGCACCGACGAGGCGAAGAAACGGAAGTGCACCGGCTCGCCGATCACCAGCCCAAGTTCGAGCGCGGGCAGTTCGGCTTCGGTGCCTTCTTCCATGCCGAACGGCGCCACGCACAAGGCCTGCACCGGCGGCTCGATGCCGGGCACCGCGGGCATCGACGATTCGACGCCGACGTAGTAGGCGAACGCGGTGCCGCCGCGAATGCGGACACCATGGCCATGACGCACATAGCCGTAGTAGGCGGCGCCGCGGGCGACTGCGAGGTCGAGGTCCGCGCCGCTGAGCAGCCGCGCCGACCCGCCGCCTTCAGCGCTGAGCCACGCGTTGATCGTCGCCAGCGTGCGATCGGCCAGAAGCGGCGACTTGAGGACGCCGCCATTGAACAACACCGCCGTCGGGTGGAGGAAGCTGGCGCCCTCTACGCGGTGGCCGACGCGGTCGCCGAAGAAACCTTCCAACTCGGCGACGGCGCCGAGCTGACGGCCGAGGAACGCCGCCAGGTGGCGCGTGACGGCCGCGTCTTGCGCGTAAGGCAACCCCAGTTGCGACAGGCCGACACGCACACGACTGACGGGTCGTGCGGAGGCGTCGACCTGGGGAAAGAAGCCGTCGACGATCGTCGCACCGACTTCGTCGCGCGTCAGCTCGGTGCGGATCGAGCCGCCGATCAGCTTGCTGCCGCGGCTCGGTACGACGATGGGTTGCGCAGGTGCTGCGGTATCTCCGAGCAGCTTTTCCTTCGCGCTGCGGCAGGCATAGGTCAGCGCGCGCAGTTGCCACGCGTCCAGCGTGGTGCCGGCCGCGGCCAGCTTGCGCGCGACGACATGCGCGAGCGTCAAGTCCATGTTGTCGCCGCCGAGCAGGATATGGTCGCCCACCGCGACGCGGTGCAGTTCGAGGTTGCCGTCGCGCTCGAGCACGGCGATCAGTGAGAAGTCGCTGGTGCCGCCGCCGACGTCCACCACCAGGATGATGTCGCCCGGCTTGACCTGCTTGCGCCAATCGGCGCCGCTGGCCTCGATCCAGCTGTACAGCGCCGCTTGCGGCTCTTCGAGCAGCGTCAGGGAACTGCAGCCGGCGGCCTTGGCGGCTTCAACCGTCAGCTCGCGCGCGGCTGGGTCGAACGACGCCGGAATCGTCACGGTCACGTCCTGCTCGGCGAACGGCGCTTCAGGGTGCGCATGGTCCCAGGCGTTGCGCAGGTGTTCCAGGTAGCGGATCGAGGCGTCGAGCGGCGACACGCGGGCCACCTCGGGCGGCGCATCCTGCGGCAGGATCGGGGCACGCCGGTCGACGCCGGGGTGGCAAAGCCAGCTCTTCGCACTCGAGACCAGCCGGATCGGCGTCGTCGCGCCGCGACTGCGCGCCAGTTCGCCGACGGCAGGATGGCTGTCCGTCGACCAGGGCAGCGCCAGGTCGCCCGCCGCCATTTCGTCTGTATGCGCCAGGTACAGGAACGACGGCAGCAGCGCCAGCGATTCGACCGCACCGGGAGCAGTCAGCTGCGGAATCGGCAACACGTCGTGAACGGTGGCTTCGCCGTCGCTCTCTGCGATGTCGATGTAGGTGAGAGCGCTGTGCGTGGTGCCGAGGTCGACGCCGATCGCGAAGCGGGGGCCGCTCATAGTTCCACCTCCGCCGGCGCCACCACACGCGTATCGTGGCGCTCGGCCAGTTTGGGCAGCCTCACTTCGGTGACGCGCCAGCCCCGGTGCCTCAGGCTGCCGTTGAATGGGGGCTGACCGACCACGTTGCCGGTCAGGCGTACCGCGGCGGCGTCAAAGCCCGCCTGCAGCGTGACTCGGCCGCCTTCGGCTTCGTCGCGCACCGGCACGATGCTGAAGTGCTCGCGCAGCACCTTGGCGCAGCCTTCATGCACCAAGCGCGCCGCCGCGCCGATCTGGGCGTCGGCATAGCTGCCAAGATCTTCACCGACAAAGTCAATGAGCCGCGCATCCCGTTGCAGCAGCGCGAGCAGTTGCAGCGCGGCGTCGGGACTTGCCTCTTTCAGCACCGGCGGTGTAGACACCGGTGCGGCCGTTGCCGGAACCGATCGCGGTGCAGCGCCATTGCGCAGCGCAGCGTATCGCGCAGCGAGATTGGCATCTGCCAACACACCGAACAAGGCGCCGAGCGCCAGTGGAATGCGGCGCAGCAGCGAGGGCTTCGCGTGGTCGTCTGAGGGGGCTTGCGGGGGGGTCATTGGTTGCTCCAGGTCGGCCAACCGCGCGGACGCAGCCGCGCGCGCCGATTGTCAAGGCCCGGACTTGCTGCGGCAGGGCCGGGCACCGGTGTCACCATGGACACGTGCTGCTATGCAGCATTGTAGAGGGGGCACCGGCGGTGATCGCAGCGCTGCTCTGCGGACGGCGCTGCCTTGGCCGGCAAGTTGAAGGGTCGCGCGGAGGGACTGAGGCGCCTCGTGCTGTCTGCACGCGTGACCGCATGGATGACCGACCACCACCCGGCTTCGCTACGCTGCGCCATGATCGTCAATTTGTCCCGGTCCCCTCCCGTCGCAATTGCGACGTGCGAAAACTCTGCCCACGTACGAAAAGGTCGAATGTCGAAGCCTCCGCGATCGAATCCCCAGGGGCCGGCGCACGCCGGGTCGCTGGACAGATGATGAAGGATCGCAGCTGCGCCAGGGACGGCACTTCGGAACCTTTCTTCGGAGGTGAAGGTTTGCATTCGATGAGTTTCCACACAACCTCTTTCCAGTACGACTACAACCATCACCGACAGCTCACTCGGCCACCTGACCCCGAATGAGTTCGTCGAAAAGAGGTCAGATCAACAAGCCGGAAGCCGCCCGACTCCAGTTTAGAAATGACCGGATAAGGGGGATACGTCAGCAGGATGCGCGTGAGAAGTTGAAGGCTTGGCAGCATGACTACAACCATCACCGACCGCATGGCTCACTCGGCGCGCAACAGGGTCAAGTCCAACTTCAAGGATCATCCAGGCGTGAAGTCGCGCAACAGGCCCATGCTCGGGCTCAAGATCTTCGATCGCGCGACCGTGACGATGGCCGGCGTGGAGTTGCCGCATCGCATCCGCAAAGGCCAGTTCAATCTGAGCCGGCTGCGCATTGCGGCCCAAGCCGCGCCGGCGATCTCAAAAAGCGGTGCTTTCGGCTTGACCGGCGCAACGCGCTCACAAAGTCGTTCGGCCGCGCGGAAAATTTGCACGAGAGCCCACCCACGCACGGAAGGACGATCACCCCGAGAATAGTGGCTATGGACTCGATGAGTGATGAAGAAATGGCGTCAAAAGCTTTCGTGCTTCGTAGACGTGCCGAGCACGGCGACCTTGCCGCGCTGAAGCTGGCTGAAAAGCTGGAAGCTGAACTGCGCGCGCGCCTCGGTCCGACCCCATCGGGACAGATGCCGCTGGCTGAATTGCCGAAGCCTCGGCCATGGTGGCGCTTCTGGTGAACGCTGCGCGTCACCGATGGCCACATCCAGGAGTGCCCGATAACATGCAAACTCTGCCAGAACCCATTCCACGCGAACCCGTACACACCCGCGCCATCACTACTCGGGGATTCCTGCGCGCTGACAATCTCTGGGACCTCGAGGCAGAACTGGTCGACACGAAGGCCTATGCAACGACGACCAGCGGCGACCGTCCACGCGCCGTCGGCGAACCCGTCCACCATATGCAGATTCGCCTGACGATCGACGACACGCTCACGGTGCGAGCGGCGGTGGCGGCAATGCCCAGCACCCCTTTTGCCGAATGCTCGCCGTCAACCGACCCATTCAACGGCTTGGTCGGCGCCAAGATTGGGCCGGGCTGGCGCAAGCAAGTCGACACGGCCATGGGAGGCGTGCGTGGCTGCACCCACCTGCGCGAATTGCTGGGCGTGATGGCTACCGTAGCCTTTCAGACCGTTCCAGGCTATCGCCGCCACCAGCGTGGACTGCGCGGGGAAGTGTCTGCTGCGGCCACCGAGCCCGACCATCAGATGGGCAAATGCCTGAGCTGGGATTTCGACGGTCCCGTCATTGCGCGCAGCGCGCCGCAGTTCATCGGCTATCGACCGAAAACTCCTTCGCGCTAAAGCGCCGCTGCGCGGCGAAGGACACGCTGTACCTGCCTGGACAAGCCCACATCACAAGGACGAACAGTTCAGGTTCCTGTGCTGGCGCTGGGGCGAGCTGTTCGGGGCGAAATTCGAAGCGCTGCTGCCGCAGGTTCAGAGCGCCGATGGAGGTCCTATGGGAGTCGGTGTCGAAGAAAATCCCCGTCTCAGTGGAGGCCGTACTCGCGGCCACGGGGAATTCTTCCCACGAGATAGCGAAATCGGTCTCGCTTCTGACCTCAGTGTTGCGGCGTCAGGGGAAAGGACTGTTGGCTGCGCAGGGGAAGTCGCGTCGCCAGTGACGCCATAACTTCGGCACGCTGGCCTTCGGTCAGCTGGTCCCAGCGTCCCATTTCCAACAGCGTCCTGTCGCAACCCTGGCAGTACCTGCCGGCCAGATCCATGCGACATCTGTTGATGCACGGATTGGCGACGGACAGCGGCGAGATCATGACTTCACTCTTTCTATGGGGCCCCACGCAACGTGGGCGGGTGGGTCTGCCCAAGATGTTGCACCTGGTCGCGCCGCACCGGCCCCTCCTTAGAGAGGGAGCATGACACGGACGACGCGTATGCAGCGCCCTTCGCCTTGCACCGCCGCCCCATCGCGATGCCGAGCGCATCGATCACAAAGCCATTTCCAACGTCTGAGGGAGGTCGCCCAGTTCGCGTTGGGCAATCATTGCGATGCGCTGATCGCGGAGCCTCCGCCGTCGCTCGACCGTGCGGCTTCGTCAACGCGCCGCCCTGACGATGACATTCGTCAGTCCGTTGCACGCGCGATACGCTCGCCATCCCTACAAGATCGTCACTCACCCATTCGACACCGCATGCGGAGAAGGGCGCGATCGAAGCAGTGAGGCAGCCCCTTCTTGACTGGTCTAAATGCACGCAGGCGTAGCGCAATAGTCGGTTATGGTTCGCCCCTTTCGAGTTGTGTACCAAGAGTGACGACCTGTGATTTTTCATGAATTCGATGAGCTCTTCGTCGGCCGCGGTCCAGAGGAATTGAGTACCGTATTGGACCTAGCCGCGCGTGGCGCATGGCCATCACCACCAAGGTGCACTCCATACCGCGGTCAGCAAGTAGGCGCAGGCGGCACTTGCCGCCGTGCTCTGCCGAAGCGGACAGGGAGATCGACGCCATGCAAGTCTTCGACGCGAGCCGCCCCACCTTGGCATGCACCCGAATCGCCGGGTTTCGCGAGTCCGCGTGGCCCTCGTTCGAAGACAGCGCGCTGGATCTCGGGCTCGCTCGGCCCCGGGGCGCTCGCCGCACCCGCAGCACCGACCATCCTCGTGTCAGCCGCAGATTGACACCCAACCATTTGCATTCAAAGAAAGGACCCTCCGATCATGTTTCGCACCCTCCTCAAGTCCAAGATTCACCGTGTCGCGGTCACCGACTGCGAACTGCACTACGAAGGCTCCTGCGCCATCGACGAAGACCTGCTCGACGCCGCGGGCATGGCCGAGAACGAGCAGGTCCATATCTGGAACATCAACAACGGCGAGCGCTTCGTGACCTATGCGATCCGCGGCGAGCGCGGCACCGGCATCATCTCGGTCAACGGGTCGGCCGCGCGGCGCGCCGCTGTCGGCGACCTGATCATCATCGCGGCCTTCGGCCTGGTGCCCGAGGCGCAGGTGGCGGCGCATCGACCGAAGCTGGTCTTCGTCGACGAGGCCAACCGCATTGAGGAAGAGCGCGGCCATATCCCCGTGCAGGCGGCTTCATGCGAGGCCGTCGCCGCCTGATGCCCAGCGCAGCGAACTCGCCACCAGCTGGCCGGCGATGTCGACGCGCCCCGACGACTACGCGGCGTCGCCAAGTCATCGACTAATATCGTCCGCGCGCAAACGCAGCGAAGGCGAAATGGCCAATCCAAAAGCCGCCGCGGTTTTAAGGTTGATGACGAGCTCGAGCTTTGTGGGCTGTTCGACCGGCAAATCGGACGGCTTCGCACACTGCAGAATCTTGTCCACGTAGAGGGCGGCGTGACGCCAGATGTCGTAGATGTCAGCTGTCGTCCGCAAGAATACCGTCCGCGCCAGTGCAATAGGTCGACTGCGGTACGTTCAGAGCGATTTCTACAGGTCGGGCGGACTTGCGAGGCCCTGCTACGCGCTCTCGAGCTTCGGCGCCAGCGAGTATTCGTGGCGTTAACCTGCAGAAGGCTTGAACGGTATTCGGGAATCGGTTGGATGAATCAGCGCACGCCGAAAGATGCGGCGGCTTAGATAGCTACAAGGACTTCCACGACTGTCAATCACGCTGTTTCGGCTTCTGCCTGTTGACCTTCATTGCGCGGTCGGTCGGATGCTCCACAAGGAACAGACTGCACATCTACAAGCGGCCTTGTTGCACATCTCGTGATTTCCGGATGTGCGGGCCCAGATACGAACCGCTCAGCAGGACTCCATTCACCATGCGTCGTTGTCCCGAGGGACACGGGCTCTGGTGCAAATCCCGCGCCGGGTAGGCTGTGGCCTTTGAGCTGAAGGCAGGACCGATGGCGCAGAGGCTGCAAAGCATGGACGAGCTTTTCAAGGGCCGGCACTTCGAGCGTGAGGTCATCGTCCTGTGCGTTCGCTGGTACCTGCGTTTCAAGCTGAGCCTTCGCGACCTCTTGGAGATGATGGCCGAGCGTGGCCTGGCCTTGGCCCACACGACGATCATGCGCTGGGTCCAGCGTTTTGTGCCCGAGTTCGAGAAACGCTGGAATCGCTTCGCCCGCAAGGCCGGTCGATCCTGGCGCGTCGACGAGACCTATGTGAAGATCCGGGGCAAGTGGACGTATCTCTATCGTGCTGTCGATCGAGAAGGCCAGACAGTTGACTTTCGCCTGAGCGCCAACCGCGATGTGAAGGCGGCCAAGGCGTTCTTCCGCAAGGCGCTGAAGACTCAAGGTCGACCTCCGGTGAGCATCACGCTCGACGGCTACGCCGCGTCGCATCGCGCGGTGCGGGAGTTGCCCGAGCAGAGCTCCCGCTGGAAAGACACTGGGCTGCGATCGTCGCGCTACTTGAACAACATGGTCGAGCAGGACCATCGAGGCGTGAAGTCGCGCATCAAGCCCATGCTTGGCTTCAAGGTCTTCGATCGCGCGGCCGTGACGATCGCCGGCGTCGAGCTGCTGCATCGCATCCGCAAAGGCCAGTTCAATCTGGGTCGGCTGCATACTGCGGGCCAAGCCGCGCCCGCGATCTGGAACGCGGTGCTTTCAGCTTGACCGTGCAACACGCTCACGAAACCACTCGGGCGTGCGGAAATTTTGCACCAGAGCCGTCGGGGCCATGCGCCAGGCACCGCACGATGCGGCGCGGGTGCGGGCGATCGGCGGCGGCCTGCCCGGGGGCTGAGCTCCAGACGCGGCAGTCCTAGCGTCGCCGCCAAGTGCCGTCGGGCTGACAGATGAAGTCGCCGACAATCGTTCCCGTCGGATAGGCCCTGCCGTCTCGATAGCAGACAGCGTGCGCCATCGACGCGCACAACAGCCCGGCGATCAACCACAGTGTTTTGCTGACCATGTCTTCTCCTGAAGGGGAACACCCGGTTGCTATCGACACTCCGGGGGCAAGCCGCCGCGCTTGGCGAACCACTCCACCGCCCGATCCTCGGGCAGCAGCAGCCCCTGGGCACACGACTGCCCGGCCGCGGCGCGCAGCTTCTGCACCAACGAGGCGAATTCGTCGGGGGGGTAGCGACCCCGGTCGATCTTCAGTTGCAAGTAGTCCACCGAGAAGGCGCGCAGGCGCCGCGCGTTGCCTTCGCCCGCCGAGTTGCTGACCCGCAGTGCCCAGTCGTACAGTTGCTCCAGCCGCCGCGCGCTCTCGCCGCGATCTGCTGTGGCGTCGACCGCGGCGATCAGCTCGACCATTTTCGTCCTCAACCGCTCCGGGTCCACCGAGTCTTCGGTCAGCGGCACGTAGGCCACCAGCAGCTCTTCGGCGATGTTTTCGCGCTGGTCGGCCTCTGCGGCCAGCCGCGCCTGCATCAGCGTCCACGCCACCACCCCGCCGGCAACGAGCAGCACGGCCGACACCCCGAGCAACACGCGTCGCTGATCCCGGGTGCGGCCGGCTTGCTGCCGGTTCGACTCGATCGCCCGCCGGATCGGCCGCAGCAGCAGGTCGTGGCTTATCTCCAAGCGCTGCTCGCCGGCAAACCATTCCTTGCGAACGATGCCCTGTTCGAGCAGCGAACTCACCTCCCGAACCAGCACCGGCCCATGCTCTTCGAGCGCACGCATCGGATACAGCACCCGCTCGCCGCCCTGGGTGACCAGGCTCGACTCGACGAAGTCGCGCGTTCCGGTGCTGACCTTCGCGACGCTGCTGCGGTAGTAGTCGTCGAAGATGTCTTCCGCCGTCTTGGCCTTCACCAGCCCGACATCGATGGTCGATTGCCCGCGCTGCTGGCGCTCGGAATTGAGATGGAAGCACACCACCGACAGGATCGACGGCTCGACCTCGACGTTAATCACCTCGCCGCCGGACGTAACGCCGGCTTCCGGATCGAGCAGCCGCTGGAGCAGCCCCGCCGGCCGGCCCACGCTCTTGACCAGCAGCGTCGCGGCGTCGCGGTCGATCAGGTCGCGGCCCGCGCCTTCGACCACTTCCAGCGCCTGCTTGCCCGACATCGGTTCGAGGCGCACGTGGTTCTCGATCACCGACGGCACGATCGCGCGCAGTTTGCGCACCTGCGGCAAGTAGTCCTCGCGGAACGACAGCACGACGCGATAGTCCTTCGCGGTGGTGTCGAAGCGCGCACCCTCGGCGGGCTCGGCACCGGCCAGCCGGCGGTTCTCCACCAGTTCGGCGATTGCGTCGAGCAGCGCACGCACGCGCGGCGCGGCGGCCGGGTCGTCATCGATGATCTGGAAGATCTCTTCGAACTGGTCGAACACCAGTACCGGGCTCACCAGCCGGTTGCGCGCGTCCCACAGGTCGAAGGCCTCGCGGTGGAACAGCTCCCACAGACTGGGCGCGTCGAAGTCGGCGGTGGCTTCCAGAGCGCCGGCGCGCGCCGCGGCCTCGACCGCGCGAATGGCTTCGGCGACGGCGTCGCGCCCACCATCGAGCAGCCCGCGCGGCCGCAGGTACACCGGCAGGTAGCCGCGCTCGACCAGCCGCGGCGCCAACCCGGCGCGCACCAGCGAAGTCTTGCCCAGGCCGCCACGCGCGTACAGCAGCGTCAGCAGCGAACGTTCGGTGCGTGCAAGCAGGTCCTCGACGTCGGCGCCGCGGCCGAAATAGAAGCCGGCGTCCTGCTCGCGGTACGGCCGCATGCCCGGCCATGGGCACTCGGCGGAGAGCGCGACTTCGGTTTCTATTCCCGCAGGCGCCGCCACGGGCGGAGCCTCGAGGTGGTGTGCCGGCTCGGGCTTCAACGCGCTTCCTTGCGCAGCCGGCGCTGCTCCGCGCGCAACTCGTCTGCCGTCGCGCGCATGCGGGCCTCGTCGTTCAACATAGTCGACTGCCAGTCGCTGAACATCCCCGGCAGTTTGGCGTCGTTCTCGAACACCACTGGAAATATGTAGCGGGCGGTCGGATTCATCCGCCGCCTAAGCTCGGCCGCGTAGTTCCACTCCTCCCAGAAGTACGACACCCGTGTATCGACTGCCCGCTTCGAGACCAGCGGCACGAAGCAGGCGCACTCGGCAATCTCGCTCCGAATCTCGGCGTTCCAGTTCGCGCCGCCCTTGAGGTCGCGGTCGTCCTTCCATACGTCGATGCCTTGGGCAACCAGAAACTCGCACAACTTCGTCGCCGCAACGCTATCGAAGTGCGCATAGCTGAGGAACACCTTGCCCGCAGGCGGAGGCGGAGGCGGAGGCGGAGGCGATGGTCCATCTTCCAGCGCTGCCGGGGGCGCGTTGCCGACGCGCACCTGCCAGCGGCGGTAAAGGTCGTCAACGAAGCGCACCGGATCGTCAGGCACGACCAGCGCCTTCTTGCCGGACTGCAGCAGGAAACGCTCGAACCCCGCGTCGGCGTCGAGCAAGTCCTCTACCAGCAGGCTCGAGCCCTTCTGCTCCCACAGCGGTCCGCTGCGCAGCGTGCGCAGGAAGAAGCGGCCCATCCAGTCGGGTATCTGACAGCCGATGGCAAGCAGGTGCTTGTCCTTCAGTGCCGCAAACAGCTGCTCCGGCCGGTACTTCTCGCTGTGAAGGTCGAGAACAAATTCGACCTGTTCCTCCACCGACACCGCCCATCTGGGGCAGGTGTCGAGGCCGCCGAGCAAGTTATAGACGCACACCTCGCCTCGCTGTGCGATCGGCTGCTGCGGGCTTAGGCTGCCGGGCGCAAAGGTGTAGACAGACACGCTTTCGCCGCGTGCGCCGCGCACCTCGCGCACAGCGCGGCCGAGGAAGCCATCGAGTGCTGTACTCAGAAAGAGGCGAAAGTGCCCAATCTCGACCAGCCTGCGCAACGTCTCCAGATGGGGCGCTGCGACCAGAAGCGCGCGCTTCAGTTTGAAGTGAAAGGTGTCGGGTTCAAAGTCGTCCCGACTCGCCATAGAGCGGTGCAAGTCTGCCAAGCCTGCGCCTTCGGGCAGCGGATCGGCCTTCAGCTCTTTGGCCAGCCGCTCGGTAAGCAACGGGTAGAGCCGCGCTGGCTGCTCGGCGCCTGTGTCGATCATGGACAACCGACGGCCCACGATCGGCACCACTTTGCCCATCTCGATCCAGTCGAGCAACCGCTCCCATTTCTCGTCGGTGATTTCAGAAGCAGCCATGCGGCACCCCCTTCGGTGGAGCAGATTACTCTCGGTAACCGCGCCCGGCAATCGCTAGGTCATCAACACGGTGGACGATGCAGCGCGCAATCGACGCGCATCGGCGCGCTCCTCGGAGCGCCGACGCTGGCCGTTAGGGCGCCCGCATGCGCTGCAGGATCGCCTGCGACCCCGCCGCTAGCAGGCGCGCATCGGACGACACGGTAACGAAGCGGAAGCCCATGTCGGCACGCGCGCGCGACTTCCGGCGCGCCGTTGTGGAGAGCATCACAATCCTGGGGGTGTGCAGTGCAGCATCCTTGCTCCACGGCCTACGCCGCGAGCGGAACCTGGTCCCGAGCTCCGAAGCCCGCATACCACCTCTCGAAGGACCCGCGCAGCTCGTCATTGAGGACCTGGGTGCGAACCTGGAGCAGCAGATGCGCGCCGCGCGGCGTCCAGCGCATCTGCTGCTTTTTCACGAACCGCTTGGAGATCACCTGGTTGACCGCGGACTCGACAAAGCCGGTGGAGATCCGTTCCCCGCATCGGTACCTCTCCCCGTAGTTGACGATGGCGCCGGCATTGTTGTCGACGTAGGTCGCGAATTCATCCAGCGCCCGATCAAGTTTCCTCAGCACGACCGAAGGCGGCCGCCCGGCGTGCCTGTCCTGCTCGCGCACGCCGTTGATTTCTTCGAGCAGGTCGTACAAGGTTTCGTCGGCGCGGATCACGTTTCCATGCCACAGGAACCATTTGACTCGCTTGATGCCCTTGAGGAGGTGTTCCTTTTCCGAGCCTTGCCACCCGCGTGCTGTTTGCAAGAGCTGCTCGATGCGCATGGCGACATGGAACCAATCCAGAATGTGTTCGGATCGCGGGTGCACAAACGCGCCGAGCTCACGAACTGTGTCCCCGCCGTCACACAGGAACGTGATGTGCTGTCGAGGGAGGATGCCTTGCGACTCGAGCACGGAGCGCAGCCTCCGCTTCGGTTTGCGGTCTATCCGATGAACGAAGGCGAAGACCTTGGCTGCACCTTCCTCCGGGATGCTCTTTCCGGCGATGACCTCGAAGCATCCGTTGGCACCCGGCAGGCGATCGCGGCCTCGGATGTAGCCGCCGTCCAGCCCCACCGTGGTTGGAGCGGCAGGCTCCGGCGAGGCTTCGATCTCGCGCTGAGAGCCGCCGTCGTAGGCGAACTGCTCTGGGCCGAGTTGCGCTTCGAGTCGCTCCGCGGTGTCCAGAACGTGCCGACGAATGGTTTCCGGACGCAGCCCCTGGTCGACGGGCAACACATCATGCAACAGCGCACCGACCGCCGCGAAGGAGACTTGCGCGGCCCACTTGGCCTGCAGGTAGGTCAGTTCCGGGGCCGTGTGCACCGTCAGCAGTTCGCTGAGCGGGCAGAACGTAGCCTCCCGGGTTTGCTCGCAGCGGCAGCGGCGCCAACGGGGGCTGCGAAAGTCGATATCCCCGAACGCGGTGCGAAAGCGCAGAGGGTGGTGGCCCTTGAAGGCTCGCGGCCTGCCGCAGTGCGGACAGGCCCTGCGGTCGGATAGGTAGCCATCCACCTGCTTTTGGACAAGCGCTTGTTGGAGCTTGCCAAGGACGGCCTTCGCGTCGCCGAAAACGAGTCCGACGTCCTGCACCTGGTCACATGCCCGATGATATGACGCGGCACGATGACCGGCCGCGCCGCGGCGACCTCGATACGAATCTGAATGGTGACTTTCATGGACCCACCTTTCCTTAGATGGAGGAGCCAACGCGGCAAGCCTGCGGTTAACTGCGCGCCGATCGAAGCGATCGGGGTGGTAGTCAAGATTTCCCATACCTCGTCTTCCACCTCGTCGAGAAGATCATCGAATTCGTGCCGGGACCTGCTCTCACCGATCAAGGTGTACTCGAACCGAGTGGCCATGAACGCTTGCGGACCGCCGCAGTCCTCTGGAGGAGCGCCGCGCTGGCCTGCGATGCACACCGGATACACCCGCTTCGGGTCCAAAGGCAAGGTGGCGTCGATGCGCACGTCGTGCACCCACAAAACCGAAGTCGTACTGGTATATGAATCGTTCGAGGCGCCGCAGCTTCAGTTCTCCGATTAAGGCTTCGTGTGCGTCCGTGTCGAAGACGATGCTGCCCTCCTGATGGACTCCGTACTCGCGACCCCGAATCTCGAAGCGGTGAAGGTGCATGTCCTGCCAGTCGAACGCGACCTGCAGGATCTGGTGAAGCCGGGCGACGCTGGTATCGCCGCGCACCAGAAGGCGCCGCCAGATCAGCGGGCTGATGCTGCGCAGCACTGCGCGCAGCTGCAGGACCTCCTGTCCAGAAGATGCTCCGGCTTCCATCCCCGAAGCTTAATTTGCTGCACTGCACACCCCCAGGAATGTGATGCTCTCCAAGGCGAGCGGAATCGCCTCGGGTCCCCTCTTCCGGCGGATCCTCAAGAACGGAAAGCTGGGCACGGATGGGCTCTCGGGGACGGCGGTGCGAGACATCGTGAAGGCGCGGTGTGCGCTGGCCGGCGTGGGGGATGATTTCTCGGCGCACTTGCTGCGCTCCGGTTTCGTCACCAAGGCGGGTCGACAGAACATGCCGCTGCAGGAGACGATGGCGATGACCGGGCATCGCAGCACGGACACTGTGGCCGGTTACTTCCGCGCAGGTGCGGCACAAGTCCGCGCGGTTGCCCGGATGATGGACTCGGGAAAGCAGAGTTCCGACAAAGCCTGAACTGGCCGTAAACGCGCTTGTTGAACTGCGATTTCGACTGTGTTCGACTCGTCCACCAAGCTGACAGCCGCGAGCGCCTCTCTGACTGCTGTTGTATTGCGGCGTGGCAAACGAATCGAGTGAACCTATCTACAGTCGAAAAATCTCGTTGCTTGGCCCCGAGCGGCCGGTGAAATCGCTACATGACCTGTGGGGTGCCCCTCCCGCATTGTTGGACAGCACGAGGAAAGCTGAACCGCTCGCAGGGCGTCCGTCTTAACTCTCCCCCGGCTTGGGGATGCGGACCGTCGTTGACAGGAGCAGCCTGCTGGCAAATCCGTCCTGAAGCCTGCTGTGTTCCTGCTGCCCATTTGGCGCGCCATGCACCTGCCCACGCAAACGCAGAGGAACGCATCCCGCTTCTTGGGGATAGCCCGCGACGCCGGCATCTCGCTCCGCGTTAAGCTCGCCCTTACCGGTGGTGCCGACGTCGCAGACTGTGCTTCACCGGCGCGGCGAAAGGAGCGACGTGGCGCGCGATGTCTTCATCAGCTACCGGCGTGGCAGTGACGGCTATTCGGCCGATGCTGGTCGTGTTTCCGACCTCATGCGGGCCCAGGGAGTCAGCCACTACTACGACCTCGACCCGAAGGCCAATCAGACGGGCGAGCCCTTTCCAGAGACCATCGCTTCCGCCCTGAAGGCTTGCCGGGTGGTTGTGGCGGTCATCGACAGGCCGTGGCTCGCACAAGCCGTTCGGCTGCAAGATCCAAGGGACTGGGTGCGCCAGGAACTGCTGGCTGCCGCACCTGGGAGCGGGCGAGTGCTGCTTCCCATCTACTTGAACACTAGCCCGAGAGAGGTGTCCACCGCGCTGCCTCCAGCGTTGGCTTTTGTCGGCCAAGTCAACTCGCACTTTCTTTGGCAGCGATTCGAGGGCGATCAGCAGCGCCTGCTTGTCGATCGACTGCGCGAACTGCTGCCTGATTCGCCCGTCCCCGAGCAGTCGGTGAGCGATGTCGCGCGGTTGGAGCTGTTGTGCGATCGCTCTCGGGCCGAGGCCGAGTTCGAGCGCCTCGTCATGCGCACAGGCAGCGACGCTCGGGGCTGGTTGTTGCTGGGCGAATCGGACCAGGGACATGCACAGCTATTCGAGCGCATCATGATCTATACCTTGAAGGAAAGCTGGAGCGGGGAGTTCGGCCGGCGCCCCCATGGCTTGGCGGTGCACCTAAACGATTTCGCCAACGAAGCGCTGGACACCATCGAGCAACATATATTGACTGCGCTGATGAACTCGCTGGGCGCCTCATGGACATCCGAATGGCCGACTGCGTTGCTCACGCTCGCCCGCCGACCCGCACCGACGTCGCTGAGCTTGTTGTTCATTCACGGTTCTGTGAAACTCACGCGAGCACAGCAGGTACTGGCCTGGGTGGAACACCACGAGAAGCTGGTTCGTCGACTGCGAGCGGCATACAGCGTTCACCAGCATGACAGCGCTGCCCGCGAAGCCACCTCAGCGCAATCTCAAAGTCCGTTGCCATGCATCGTGCTCGCGCTTTCGCTCGAGTACGAACGCACGCGCGGCGCATGGGCGCAGCTTCTGTCGTCGAAGGCAGCGCAGCGCCTGCTTGGCACGCGGCCGAGCAGGCTGCTCCCGGCGAACGCACCGCAGCGCGAACTTGCGCGCCTCTTTCCACACCTCTTTCAGAATGACGACGAAGAGCCTGTGACCTCGCCGGAGGCAGAAGCCGATGACGTGTTGTGCCGGCGGCTGCTATCCGCTCGCGCCGATCACATCCGCGACTGGTGCCAGCACGCCAAGGTGCGTGCCCACATTCGCGGGCGCGAAGCGATGGCCAAGGAACTTTTCGGCGACGGCGTACGCACGCTGCCGATGGAACACGTGCTCGACCACCTGGGTCGCGTGCTCGAGCCGAACGCCCTAACTCGTTCCACAGGAGCAACGTGATGATTGTCCCCTACTACCTCGGGAACGAGACCACGCCGCCATCCGAACCGTGCGCTATAGAAGCCACGTTTGCAGATGAGAGTCCCGAGAATTACCTGGCGGACCCTGGCCTGGCTGCCGCCGTCAACGTCGCGCTGATACTGGGCAAGCCACTGCTGCTGACGGGTGAGCCCGGCACTGGCAAGACTCGTCTGGCTGGTCACGTCGCGATGGCGCTGGGACTGGACGAGCCCGAGCGCTTCGACACCCGCTCCACCAGCTTGGCCGCCGAACTGTTCTACCAGTTCGATAGCCTTGGGCGCTTCCACTCCGCGCATGCGCAGGAAAAGGGCAAGCGCGCACTGGACTTCATCACGTTCGGCCCGCTGGGCCTGGCCATCCTTCGCTCGCTGCGTCCGGATGCCGCCTTGTTCCAGGCCCTGGCGCTGGACTATCCTTCCGCCCGGCGTGCTGGTGCGGCGCCGATTACGTACCCGTGCCGCTCGGTCGTACTGATCGACGAGATCGACAAGGCGCCGCGCGACTTCCCGAACGACCTGTTGGAGGCCATTGCGCAGCGCCGCTTCCAGATCCGCGAGCTGGAGCGCGAGGCGAACGATCGCCTGCGGCAGGCCACCGGCACGGTGCAGATTACGGCAGACCGCGCACTGCAGCCCGTGGTCATCATCACCAGCAATTCCGAGAAGAACTTGCCAGCACCTTTCCTCCGCCGCTGCGTCTACTACCATGTGCCCTTTCCCACGCCCGAGCAGCTGCGCGCGATTGTGGCGCGACGAGCCGGCGCGGCGGGATTGCTGGCCCGCCTTGCAAAGGAAGAACTGCAGCAGCGCCGCGAGTTGAAGAAGGACGAGACCGCGCCGCTGCTGAACTCAGCTGTCGAGTTCTTTATGCAACTGCGTGACCGGCAACCCAGCAAGAAGCCGTCTACTGCGGAACTGATCGACTGGGTGAACTACCTAGGCCGCTGCGGCTTGAACGCGCAGCAGACGTTGACTGACGCCAAAGCCATCGTTGTGCGTTCACTAGGCATTCTGGCGAAGTCCGAAGACGACCTCGGCCTTGCGCGGCAGCTTGCGCACGAGCGCCTGCAGGCTTAATCGGGTCCCGCCGCTCGATCCAGCCAATGGAAATCACCGGCCAGCATATCGGGCTGCTCGGGCAGCGCCTGCGCGCCGCACGCTGGAAGGTGGGAACCGCGCACGAGATTGATGCCGAAAGGCTGCTGCAGCAGTTGCGCGCGATGGGTGCGTTACCCGACGATGTCCGTCGCCTCGCCGAGTACCTCGGACCGATCTTCTGTTCGGAACCCGATCATCAGGCTGCCTTCGAAGGACACTTGCGAGAGGTACTCGCAATCGACGCCGAAGTCCAGCCCGACAGGATCAATCCCATTGGCGCCAAGATTGCAAGTGCAGGGCCCTGGCTGGGCTGGCTGCTCAGCTTGGCGTTGCTGGTTGTTGTCGGAATGATCGCATGGGGCCTGGTTCATCGATACGACCGGCATGTCGTGACGGTAAAGGTCCTACACAACAAAACCCTGGTGAACGGCGCGCAGGTGACGCTGTCCAGCCCGCCGCAGAAGGCCGTAACCCATGACGGGAAAGCCCAAGTACGTCTGTCGCGCGCCGACCTTGACCATGGTACACAGGGCACCTCCCTTCTCGTGGAGAAGTCAGGTCTACTACCGTCGACACGGCAGCTTGCGACGCTCCCCGAAGGCGAAATTGAAGTTGAGCTGGCACAGGAGACACCGCCCCCCCCGCCAGCAGCGCCGCCTACGACCGAAGCGCAACGCAACTGGTCACATAGTCCGCCCGCGCGACAGGATGATCCGAAGTGGCATAAGGAACAGACGTGGCGCCTGTCGCAGGCGGGCTTGGTTGCGACGGCTACACCACTCCTGCTGGCGGTTGCCTGGGCGATGTTCTGGTGGCTGCACCGTCGCGCATGGCTGCAGCGCTTGCCGCGCCAGACTCCGCAGAGCATCACGGAGCTGTCTTCGCGCACGCGCCGCACATTGGCCATGTATCTCGACACAGGCGCGGCGGGTCACGAACTGAGACGCCGCCGCTGGCAGCACTCGCCGGAGCTGAACCTAGAGGCGACTCTGCAAGGCACGCTGGAAAAAGCCGGCCAGCCGCGATTGGTGTTTGGTTCGCGCGTGGAGCCAGAGTACCTGGCGCTGATCGACGAAGGCTCCAGCCTCGATCACATGGCCCGACTCGCCGACGAGCTGATGCTCTCCCTCGAAGCACGGGATGTCGCCATTGAACGGTACTTCTTCCGAGGCGATCCGACGCTGCTGAGCGGCCCGGCGCCCGATCGCAAGCCGCGCGGGCCGTCGCTGCCTCTGCTGACGCTGGAACAACTGGCGATCACCCACCGGGATCGTCGGCTCATCATTGTCAGCGACGGGGGCGCGTTGTTTGACCCCGGCACTGGCTACAGCCTGCCCTGCGCCGACACGCTGCTGCTATGGGCCGACGTGGTACTGCTCACGCCTACTCGCAACGCGCAGTGGGGACGCCGAGAGTGGGCGTTGTCGCGTCTGGGCTTTACCGTGCTACCGCTCAACGGCGAAGGCCTGATGGCCATGGGCGAGTTGCACGCCAGTGGCAAGGCGGCAGAGCCACCCGAGGCTGCGGCAGCGCACCGTGCGCCGCCACGCTGGGTGCGCGAGCCGTTGGCAATGCTGCTGCCTAGTGCGCCGCAAGGCACTTCGACCGATCGCCTGTGCAGCGAACTGCGCGACTACCTGGGACCCGATGCTTACCTCTGGCTGCAGGCGTGCGCGGTGTATCCCGAAATGCACTGGGGCATGACCTTGCGCCTCGGGGCCGGATTGCTGGATCCGGGACCGCGCTACACGCGGGCTCTTTCGCTACTGGTCCGGCTGCCCTGGTTGCGCGAAAGCTATATGCCAAATTGGTTGCGTGAGGCGCTGCGGGAGCGCCTCGGTCGCAAAGACTGGGTACGGGTCAGCGACGTGATCCGCCAGATCTTGGAGCAGGCGCACCTTGGACGTGGCGGCGACCTTGAACTGCGGGTAGGTGCTCCTCCACGGGAGTCGTTGTGGCGGACTAGGCGAGACGCCCCGGCTTCGAAGCCTCCGTCATCATCGCCTCTACCGCCGCCGGGCCCGCGTCGTATCCACAGGGACGCCGTATTCCTGCGCTTCATGCAGGGGCCTCCGCAGCTTGCAGTACCAGCCGTCGATTGGCTACGGCGGCTGTTCTTTCGGGATGGGCTGTGGTCGATCGGAATGCGTGGCTTGCCTATCGTCGTAGTGGCTGCCATTGCGGCCGCGGTGGCTGGCTTCTACGTGCCCCCCTACAGCATCGATTCCCGCGTAGTCCTGGACAAAGCCGACAAGCCAGCCACGGTGACAGCTTTGACGGTGGCAGAAGGGGGCGAGCAGCCAACTGTCATGGTGGGCTATAGCAACGGAGAGATCTGGCGAGTTACGCGCGTCAAGCTCGACCGGTGGTCAAAGGCCGATGGGGCGGTCACCGGGTTTCTGCACGCTGCACCCGAACGCGGCGCATTCAGGGTGCAATCCGGTGCGACGATGTCCTGGGGGGCCGAACCAGCGGCATCGGCCGCGCGCGCAGACCTGCCTGCGGGTGGACGACCATTGTTCGACCGCGAGGGTCGTCTACAAGCTCTTCTGTCTATGGATGGAACGAACCTGCGCTGGCCTGATGCCAATGGCCGGACCGATGATGCGCAGGTCTCCGTCCCGATCGCCCAGCCAGCGGGCACGCTGCGCTGTGCCGCCATCGCTTTCGATGGCTCGGTGGTGGCGGTTTTTGATGGCAAGCTTCACATCGTGCGACGCGGGAGCCCGCCAGCACCGCCGGTGTCGATGCCGATCGTCACAGGCTGCGATTTGCGGCCCGGTGGCCGGGTCGTTGTGGGGTGGGAACCTGATGCGGCCACAGGCGGTGTAACCCTGTGGCGCTACAACCTTCACGCGCAACGCCTTGAGCGCGCCGTGCCAATGAAGGACACCCAGGCCATCGACGAATTCTTGGCTGCGGCCGATGGCAACAGGGTCTGGGTGCGGCAGGGAACGCAAGTGCGCGCGTTCGACCTCGCTGACAGCCGGATGCATCAGACGCTGCCGACGCCAGCGTCGCGCATAGCGGTCACAGCGGACGCAAACGCCGTGGCGATTGCCACTCCGGACGGTCGGGTGGAACTGTGGCATTCCGAGGCCGTGCGTGTCGATCCTCGTGGTGCCCGCCCGCTGGGCGTCTTATTCGTTTTGCTGTCTGTCTCTAAGAACATGGCTCCGCCCTTCAGCAGGAGCGACTTCGAAGAACGGCTTGTCAACGGCCCGCTGAAGGCCTACTTCTCCGAGAATTCGGGGGGACGATTGAGTATGGCGACCACGGTCACCGATTGGATCAAGATCGACGCCTCAGACTCGGCGTATCTTCGATCGCCAGCTCCGTGGATGGATCAGTTCAGGAAGGCCCTTACGCAGGCGGAGCTCTCCTTGGACCTCGCCGCCCTCGACAAGAACAATGATGGCAAGGTGGACGCAGTCGTCTTTGTGCACGACACGATCGGAGCGGAGATGTCCGCCCCATCCGAAAAGGGAATCTGGTCTTCGAGTTGGCGCTTGAGCGCCGATGGAAGCAAGTTCTCCTCCAGCGGGTCAAAGAATGCAAGCGGCCAGGCAATTGAGATCGACGAGTTCAGTATCGTGTCGGGCGTGAATGCGAAGGGCTCCATGACGACGATCGGTACCATCGCGCACGAACTCGGTCACCGTCTAGGTCTGCATGACCAGTTCGACGACCAGAAGCAAATGAAGCCGGTACCGGCTGCCGGAGACTGGTCATTGATGGCAAGCGGACGCTGGATAGGTGACGGCGCCCGACCGACGCACATTTCCGGCCCTGAGAAGTTGTTGCTCGGTTGGGTTGAGCCGATCGAGAGTGCTACCGGCGACGTGGTTCTGCGGCCCGTACAGACCTCGCGTACCGTCGTGAAACTGATGCTCGAAAAATCTGACTATCTCGTCCTCGAAAACCGACAACAGGAGGGATTCGATGCAGGCATCCCGGCCTCCGGACTGCTTGTGTGGAGGGTGAGTGAGCCAACGATTTCCCTGGTGTCGGCAGACGGAAGGAACGACATCGTCGAAGGCCGTAACTCAGGTAGTCCCGGGAATCCATTCCCTGGCATAGAACTTGGCCAAGACGAAGCGACCGTGGAGAAGTACCAAATTCGAAAAATCCGCAGGCAGCCAGATGGTTCCATTTCGATGCGAATCGATGAAGTCTCAACCAACGGATCACCCACGGCGCAGCTCCCTGCTGCCTCTCAACCATCGGCATCCACATCGAGTGTTGCAAGCGATCACGTACGAGTTCCCGAGCCTTTGCCTCCCCCTCCCGTGCCGCCGATAGCTTCGGGGCTGATAGGCAAGGTCAAGTTCGAAATATTCAGCTGTCCCACGATCGATGACAGGTCGGATCGGCGAGCAGAGAATGCCAAAAGTGCCGTGGCTAGCACGGGCTTCCCGCCGGCTGACATCGTTGGTCCATTGCAGCTCACCAAGCAGCAACTGGACCAGTACTTCAAGCCGGCCATCGGGAGCCAAATTCGCCTCCGGCAGGACAACGCCGATCAACGGGAAGCAGTTAAGCGTTTGCTGGACCAGTCTTACTTGTCGAACGTCGCCTCATGGAAGCTCGTCCCGGTTGCCCGTGAAGGCCAGGATGCCGTTCGTCTTGTCGTTTGCGATCCGCCTCGAAAGGGAAAGCCTTTGTCCGGCACCGTCGTGGTCGAGCGAATCTGCAGTCCGAGACTCCGCAAGGAGGACAACATGCCACCTAAATACTGGGAGTCGGTAAAAAGCTTCACTTCGCGTCTAAAGCAAGGCGTCGAGGAACTCGGCGGCACCTTGAATTCCTCCTATTTGGACCAATGGCCAACCGGCATACGGATCTTCGTCGCTGGAAACCATCCTCGTGACTTGCTCGGTGCCCGATCGCTGACCGCCGCTCCAATTCTTCGCAACGATCGCCTGGAAGTTGAAGCCGAAGCGATGACGGTATGGTACCGCGCCCTCGATGGCATTCACATTGAGAACTGTCCACCGCCTCGCTGAGGCTTGAGGTCGCGGTCGAGTAGCAACCATTCGGCTTCGCCCTCACAGATCCGAGCATGCGGCTTTCCCGCACAAGATGGGGTCGACTGCGGATCTCATCGAGGCCGCGGGCATTTTTCGACAAGCCCTGTGCTCCGCAAAATCTCGTCTCTATCATGCTTGGGGCGCGACAATCGTAAGCCGTCATTCAACCGCGCCCTTGCGTTCGGCATGACGAGGTGTTTGGGCTGTCTAGTACGTCAACACGTAAATAACGGAACGTAATGCGTTCCAAGTTTTTGGTCTGCATCTTGACGAGTGAACTTCCACTGGATAGTTCGGCGGGCAGCGTTGCGAGCGCATTGCCACTT
>NZ_JASZYM010000027.1:0-57004 GCF_030317005.1 Variovorax sp. J22R115
CCCAACTCCGACAACCACTCTGACATCACGTTCCCATGTTGCTGTACATGGGAACGTAGCTTCATGGTCCATGGCGGCCGCCGCAAGGACGTGGTTTATTGAGCGCTTACAAAGTATTCCATCGCAAACCTCCTCTCGTTACGGTCCGGCACGGGGAGGAGCTTCGCCAGCCTCATGGCCCCGAGCAATTTCAGCGACATCGATGTGCCGGTAGGTTCGCCTTTGCCGATCGCTACCGACGACGTTCGCCAGCCTATCTACCTCCGCTCGCCTGATAGGGCCTCGAGCCCGCTCTTTCCTCGTGCTTGGGCGTCCCAATTCGACAAGCAGCCACATCGCTGCCATCGAGGGCGCCCACCCCCCTGCGGCAGATTTTGCGATTTCTCGACCGCCCCCGGCAAGAGATTCCCACACAAATATCTAATATATTCAAATAGTTAGAAGGTATACTGAATTGAAATTATTAAGTATTGGTATACTGAAATCGAAGTGAATTCGGATACCGCTGCAGTTGTTGCAGCTCTATGCAATGCTGTGTTTTGCGACTCCGGTCACAAGCACTCAGGAAGGCGTGCGCGACTCTTTCGTCTTCCCATCAGCCACCGTGCACGGGATCTCCGGCCCCCAGCCAAGGTCGGTGAGTGCTTTAGCCAATCGAATGCGAACCTCGCCAGGACAGGGTGGCAAACTGAGGTCGAAGCCCTCCATGACCACCAGCGGGGGATCATCAAGTGACCGCCTAAGAAGTAGTCGCCCGTCACCCACGATGAACTGAGCGTTGGCATGCACAGGGCGACCATTTAGTCCTTTGAACCAAGCCACCAATCGCCACGCCGCGTTGCTCTCGTCAGTCAGATGAAGCTTGTCGATACGGAACGTCATGTCGTCTCTGCCTTGCTGAATGATTTACTCCAGGCGCGGCGCCGTCGGACTTTGAACGCCCACACCACGCTCGAATCAGGACCTTCACACGGCTGTCACAAGATTTCTGTGCCTCACGCTCCCACGGCCCACCTCCTCCATCAATCGCGGCGAAACTGCAGTGATGGCTTCAGCTTCATCAGGCGCATCTTGCAGAGTGAACGCTGTTGCTCCCTGGTTCCGTAGACGGATTGAGGATGCGTCCACTTACCTCTTGCAGGAAGCGGATAAGTGCTCTAACACTCGCACCTCATGCGACACACGGTTCGCACTGCATGCGAGGGTGCTCACCATACAGATGCGCGTTCGGAGGCAAAAGCGTGGACAGGCCCAAAGGGGCGAGCGCCAGCAAAAATGGGGCGGGCAAATCGCCCGCCCCGCTCAGTCAGCATCCAATGCCGAACAGGCCTGTAAGTTCGCTAGAGCAGGGCTGGTCTGTCCCCTACCACTCTCGCTTCGGCCAACACCAAAAGGCGTGCCATTAGGAGTCGATGATCTGCGGCCGCTTTGTCCAAGGGCGTCTTCAGCCCGTTAGCCAAGCCGCCACGCTCAAGCCGAAGAAGGGCGTCCTGCAGGACTCCGCTGGCGGGGAGCGCTTGTTCAATTTCGTCCTGTTCGATCCATCCGACCCCAACCATCACTTGGGTACGGCTCCAGCCGAGATAGTTCGCTATGACGGCCAGTCGCTCCGGCGTGAGTCGCGCAAGTCGCTGTGGTTCTTTTCGCAGCCTGTACCAATGCCCAATCGAGATCTTCAGGATCCTCGCAACGTCTGCTGTGGTGTGATTTTTGTCTGACGCCCTCTTCAAAAGCGCATCCCGGAGGTGTTCAGCGCGCTCAGCGGCGCCGTCAGGTCTAGATTTTTTCAAGAATGTTCCTATGAGCTCAGAGACGACCTCTGCTGCGTGTCTAGGAACTCATCGCATCAATCGTTGCAGTACCGCGAACCGCCGTATCGGACTGACGTCGACTGCCATGCACCAAGTTCGACGTCCTTCTTGCATGCCGTGCAACTCGTAATTCGCATGCCATGCGAGTGTGAGAGGGAATGCGATGTTCCGGCCTTCAACATCGCATGGCATCGTGAAGACAAGGTGCACCCCATGGCAATCTACGTTCGAATCGACACCGGAAGATCGGCTAGCGACACGCGTTCTGACTGCCTGCGCTTTTTCGGTTCCATCGTCGCAAGCCGATTGGCGCCGGTTGCGGATTACACCCTTCATGGATGGGCCAGAGGAGAGCCCTATGAAAGCCACCCCATCAGCCGGCTGGAACACTACTCTCGCTGGTCGGAGCCTGGCCTCGCGCTCGCAGCTCGACTGATCGACAACTCCCCGCCATCTTTCCTGGCCGACAGGCTTGAAGCTCTCCCGCTGACTGCGGCCTTTAGCGTTGGCGCAAGTCCGTTGGACGCCGTCGAAGTAGAAGTTCTCACCGTCGATGTCCAGGACAGGATGTTTTGGGCGGCGCTCTCCACTCCAGTCAAGAACCTGCTCACCTGCGTCCTACCTCTCGATTCGGGCATGCCTCTGCGCGCGGCGTTCTTGCAGTGTTGTTTTGGCGTGCTCGATTGGCATCTGCACCCATCGCCCATTCCCGAGCCGCTGACCAGCGTCCCAGTCCGCCAAGGTAAATCCGGCCCCGTCGTCGCCTTGCCTGATATCCCGGCACATCCGCGCGCCCACCTTGTTCAGCGACTTGGCCTGAAAAGCTGGCCCCCTTCCGTTCCCGCCGATCTCTGGCTGAACTTCATCGGTCCAGATGCCGTCTCAGCCCCAGATGGCTCACGAGAGCAGGGACCGTGTGAAAGCGCAAAGTGTGCGCGAGCCAGCTCGTCCCATCCCCTCTCTGGCGAGAACGCATCTTGACCACAGTGCGCGCCAGGGTGGTCGCGATTACCCGTTCTCGCGCATGGCAAAACTCCTTGCTGAAGATGCTCGCTGGCTCGCCCTGGCCCGAGATGCGAAAGGCTTCAACGTTAGAAAGTTGCGCGAGGGGGCATGGCTGTGCTGCGAGCTTGCCTCAAGTCGGCAGGTACTCGCCGCACACCCTTGTGAGCCGCCGGAACCTGGTTCCGTCGCTTCGCCGGAGGACGCAGCGGTGCTGATTCGCGATCGTGCCCGGCGCGAGGAGCTAGCACTGCTTTTTGCGCCGACGCTGCACCGCCTGGCACCTGTTGGCGAAGCTCCAGTCGTTCGACTCTCGATGTGGCAAGTCTCGGAATTCTCCTGGGGGGCCCGACACGTTTGCAGCTATGACCTGGGAGGGCGCGAAGGTTGGCTCAGTCCTCTCCTCGTTGAATTCGACCAGGCCAGGGCGACATTGTCGTGAGGTGGCGCAACTGTTGAAGGATCTGCCATGACGATGGGCTTCGAACGTCGATTGGCCCTTGAGTCGGCTGGCGAACTTTTGCAGGAATTGGCCAAGGGGTCTCTGCGGCCAGGCCCAGGGGAACACCCGATGGATTTGCCCACGCTGCAAGAACGTGCTCGGCATATTTTGAGGCACTACCCGGAGCCCTGGCAGATTGAGGCTGCGACCAGGAACCCTCGACCCCTTCGCGAATGGATCAGCGCGGGACCGTGAGTGCGATCCATGCATCTGTTTTGTGACGACCACGTGTGTCGATCGACGTCGCGATTGCCTTGGGCGTCTAGCCATGAAAATCGGTCACAGCGCGAGCAGGAAACGCGGCGCTCTCAACACATGGTCGCATCTGGGCGCTTCGCCCTTGTCAAAGATTCGCGCTCAACGTTGAAATGTGCGCAACGCTGGCTATGTAGCTCACGAAAAAAGGGATGCGCTGTTCGAGTCGCCAGCACTCCCGCTTGGCCACGTGCCCGGCTTGCAGCGAGGCTGATTTCGCATCGCCGCTACCACGGACGCTGGTCGCAATAGTCTTTCGGCGATCGGACTTTTAGTGGCGGTGCTCCAGCCAAGAGCACGGATGCGCCATGCCGCATTGGGAACGTTCTTCTTCTGTCAACTTCGATCTGTCTGAGACGGTCTGCGGCCGGAACCGGAAGTTCGGTCAAGGCACTTCTTCGGCCGCTTCGTGCCCATTGCCGACATCTGTGTGAGCGTGTCGACTTGGAGCAACCGGCCAAGACCGGCCGGTCGGCCGCGCCGCAGCGTTCTCAGGATAGCGGACGTTCGTGGCGCGCGCACGACGACTTGGTTAGGGCTTCGGAAGACTTTGTCCCGAAGCGCGTGCACACAAACTGTCGGCCATGAACAATCGGTCACGAGCGCACGTCCTTCGCGGCCGCTCAGTTCGCGAACCCGAGCCCCTTCATCGCGGAGGCCAAGCAAAGTCGCCCGCATGCCGCAGTTCGACTTGGGTTCTCAGTTGTGCCCAACGCAGGATTTCATTTCACAAATCGAGGAACATGAAGAGATTTGCTTCGCTCTCGACTGCCTATGGACAAGGCGGCAGGATGGTGCTTCGGGGAGCTCCAATGCGTCTCGTGGCCGGCAACTTCTTCGTTCGCGGCAAAGCGGCACGAGGTCTAAGGCAAAGGCGTTTCGATCGCCTTCGCCAAGAGCACGACGAGGCGATGGCACGGCCGTCTGACATCCTTTCTTTGTCCAGGGGCAATCGATGACGCGGCTCTGGGCGCACCGCCCCCAACTCTTGCACTTGGGCCTCTTCAGTGGGGCCTATGTGCTGGGTGGGGGATTCGCCCAACTGCTCGCAATCGTGCCTGGGACAGGCATTTCCATTTGGCCACCGAGCGGGCTTTTCATTGCAACGCTTGTCCTGGCCCCCAGATCCAGCTGGCCGTGGTGGGTGCTGGCGGGTTGTTTCGCCGAATTGGTCGGCAATTTCGTGTGGTTCCACAATTCGGTGCCGGCTGCCCTTCTGATCTATACCGGAAACGCTCTCGGAGCAGTGTTCGGCTCATGGTTGGTGAATCGGGTTTGCGGGCGGCCGGTCCAGCAGGAAACTTTGCAGCAGGTCCTCGCTTTCGTCTTGCTTGGCGCCGGCGTTGCGCCGATCTTCTCCGCCACGGTGGGAGCTGCAACCGTTGCGTTTGTCATGCAATCGCAGACCTTCATCGGCGCTTGGATACTCTTCTGGATCGGTGACGCCACTGGGGTTCTGATCGTAGCGCCACTGGCGGTGGTCGTATTCCAGAACTGGCGCCGCGGAGCGCACTTCTCAGCCGCGAGGTGGTTGGAGGCTGGCGCCCTTGCCGTCATTTTTATCGCTGTATCCGCGCTCTCCTTGGGCGGCTATTTGCCATTCGCCTACATCATCATGCCGCCGCTGCTGTGGGCCGGCGTGCGCTTCGAGTTCAAGGGTGCGGCTGTCATGTTGGTTCTTCTCGCCCTGGTCACGGCCGCATTCACAATATCCGGAGCCAGCCAGTTTGCCGGCGACGCCGGGTCCCAGCGGAACAAGCAGATCATGCTGCAGCTCTTCCTTGGGATCTCGGCATTCTCAGCGCTTATCGTGGCCGCCATATCCCGGCAGCACCAGCAGGCCGTGCTCACTTTGCGTCAAAGCGAGCGCTCTCTGCGAGAACTCGTTCAAACGCTCCCGGTTCAGATCTGGTGCACTACCCCGGAAGGCAACCCTACATATTTCAGCCAACAGTTCCGTGATTTCGTCGGCTTTAATGTCGAGGAAAAGGATGGCGACGGCGTTTCCCGGCTATCCAGTGTGTTGAGCGCGATCCTGCATCCCGACGACCTTGCCGTCGTCACTGCGCGCTTCGCCCATTCGGTGAAAACCGGCGAGCCTTTTGCCTTGAAGCATCGTCAACGGCGCTTTGACGGGCAGTACCGATGGGTCGAAACGCGCGCGGCTGCAATGCGCGATGGCCAGGGCGCGATCGTGCAATGGAATGGTGTCTCCCTCGACATAGACGACCAGGTGCAGGCGGAAGACTCACTGCGTCACGCCTCTGTGAAGCTCACGCAGGCCACTCAAGCCGCCAGCCTGGCCGAACTCTCGGCCTCGATCGCGCACGAGGTGAATCAGCCCTTGGCCGCGATCGTCGCCAACTCTCATGCATGCCAGCGCTGGCTGGGCACTGAGCCTCCCAATATGGAGCGGGCCAAGCTCACCGTCGAGCGAATCACTCGTGATGCCAATACTGCGGCGGATGTCGTCAGTCGCATCAGAGCCCTGTTCCGTAGAACGCCGGACGTCAGGTCGTCAGAGGACGTCAATCGTCTGATCAGTGAGGTCTGCCGATTGATGAGCGACAAGACCGCGACGCCGGCCATCCGCATCGTCATGAATCTTGAGTCGGACCTGCCCTCGGTTGCGGTTGATCGCATCCAAGTGCAGCAATTGCTCGTAAACCTGATTCGTAATGGGATGGAGGCAATGGATACCGCGTCCGGCGGGGCGCGCACGCTTCAGATTCGTTCCTGCCGCGACGGTTCGGACGCGATCCGCGTCGAGGTTCGCGACTCTGGAACAGGCTTCAAGGAAGTCGAGCGAGCGTTCGCACCATTCTTCACGACCAAGCCGAACGGCATGGGAATGGGACTCGCCATCTGCCGGTCGATCATCGAATCGCATGGCGGCCGACTCTGGGCGGCCAACAACGAGACGCGCGGGGCCACCGTGGCCTTTACGCTGCGATTGGCGAACTAGCTGGATCCGCCGTAACCACTACCTGCAACCAAGTCGTCAACCCGAAGAATTTAGCCTTGAGCTTCGTTAGGCTCGAGGGCTCACGGCATCGGCGATCGCGGAGAGCAGGTCCTGCGCGCTGAAAGGCTTCCGGAACAGTGCATGCACATCGCCGGCCAAGGGCATGTCGCGCGTCATACGTTCAGCTCGGTCGTGGGCCGTGAGCAGAATGACGGGCAACTGGGGCCGCTGCTGGTGGGCCAGAGCCATGACTTGCCACCCGTCGATGCCAGCCATGCAGATGTCTGAGATCACGCAATCGACCCGATGCAAGGCATCCCCCTCGAGCAAGGCGCTGCCCGAGGAAAAGGTGAGCGCCGCATAGCCGGCGGATTCGAGCAGCTCGGAAACGGACTCCAGCACCGCCAGGTCGTCATCGACCACCGCAACGGTCGCTTGCGAGAAGGTGCTCATCGTGCGTAGGGCTCCTGATCCCGGGCCACAGTTGAAGTGCGGGAAGCCCCTGGATGCATGGTCGGCTCGGCTTCCGCATGGGGGGCGATGCCCAGCTTCACCGACATTCGCACGAGGTCGGCGAACGACTCCGCCTGCATCTTGCGCATGACGTTGCCGCGATGGATCTGCAGCGTTACTTCGCTGATGCCAAGCTTCGCGGCGACCTGCTTGTTGAGAAGGCCTTGCGAAATGAGGGGAAGGACCTCCCGCTCGCGCCGCGTGAGCGTCTCGAGGCGCCGCCCAAGCTCCGCGACTTCCGCGTGCGCCGATTGCTCAAGATGATGCTGCTTCATCGCTGATTCGATGGCGGTCAGCAGCTCCTGCTCGCCGAACGGCTTGGCCAGGAAATCCACAGCGCCCGCTTTCATCGCGCGGACGGTCGACGGGATGTCCCCATGGCCCGTGATGAAGATGATCGGCGGATGCCTGCGGCCGGCGAGTTGCCTCTGCAGTTCGAGGCCATTCATGTCGGGAAGCATCACGTCGAGCACCAGGCAGGCCGGCGCGGCGACCGTCGCGCTCGCCACGTATTCGGCGGCGGAGGCGAAGGCTTTGATCTTGAAGCCCAGCGAGGCGATGAGTTCCTCCATCGCCTCCCGCACGCTTGGATCGTCGTCGACGACGAATACCGTGCCATTTCGCGCCATCATCCTGCCTCCTGCATTCGAAGTCCCTTGGGCCTCATCGCCCTCTGCCCTGAACCGAAAAGTAACGATCCTGGGTCCAACGGACGGGCGCGTCAACAAGCACGCGCAACCTTCAGTGCGCCGTGTCTCTTCGCGCACGAATTAATAGAAAGCTGCTATTTCCTCCAGGCAGCCGGTGCACTACCTTTCGCCCTTGGTCGTGAGTCGCAGGAATGCTCCCGCATTCGGCAGCCGCTCTGCCCATCGTATGGAGGAAAAGAAATCCATGACAGCCTTCGCAGCAATGACCAACACGCTGGCGCCCATAGCGGTGTCCGTGCGCTACGCATGAGCACGCGCTCGGGTCCCTCCGTCAGCCCTTCAATCGACGAGCATCGATGGAGCTTCGGGCCTTTCGTCGTCTGGGAGGCTCAGCGGCGGGTCGAGAGATCGGGGCAAGGCTTGCGGATGGGGCCGCGTTCTTTCGATTTACTGTTGCAGTTGCTGAAGCGTGCCGGCGAGTTCGTCAGCAAGGAAGGGCTCCTTGCCACCGTCTGGGCCGGCCTGGTGGTGGAAGAGGGCAGCGTGCGCGTTCACATGTCCACGCTGCGCAAGGCGCTGGGCGAACCTGGCGCGGGCGAGGAGTGCCACGAATGGATCTCCACCCTTCCCCAGCGCGGTTATCGGTTCAACGGACGCGTCCGTCGCGATCACACTGGCGCGATCGAGGCCGTCACGCAGCCGTGCGCGCCACCGCTCTCGAAGCTGCCGCTGCGGTTGACCGAACTCGTCGGCCGCGACGCGGATTTGGACCGGGCCCTCGCTGCGCTGTCCGAGCACCGGCTGGTGACGATCGTGGGCTCAGGGGGCATCGGCAAGACCAGTGCGGCCATCCGCGCTGCCGAGTGTCGGCAAGAAACGCAACCCGGCCTGGAGGTCGCGTTCATTGACCTGTCGTCGACAATCTCGCAGGACCGAGTGCTCGGGATCGTCGCGCGAGCCGTGGGCGTGGCGGACGATCTGCCTAACCCGGTCCAAGCGGTCGTGCAGGCCCTTCAGGGACGGAGCGTACTTCTTCTGATCGACAACTGTGAGCACGTCGTGGAATCGCTGGCGCAGCCGATCATCGGCCTGTTGACTGCACTGCCAGACCTTTGCATCCTGGCAACCAGCCGTGAGCCGATTCGCGTCACGGGCGAATGTGTCCTGCGGCTGTCCGCCCTCGCGATTCCTGACTCGGAAGACCTCACTCTCGAGCAAGCAATGCGATGGCCCGCCGTCCACTTGCTTCTCGACCGGGCCAAGGCTGCAGGTGCGGGCGCCTTCCACGAGTTGCATGGCCCTCTGCTGGCCAGGATGGCGCGCCAACTCGACGGGATTCCCCTGGCCATCGAACTGGTGGCTGCGCGCCTTGGCGTGCAGTCCATCAGCGATCTCGCCTCCCGGCTGGATGACCACATGCGCCTGCACACCGCCGGAAACCGGACCGCCGCGCCGCGCCACCGGACGCTCGCGGCAGCACTGAAGTGGAGCATCGAGTTGCTGGCGCACGAGGAATTGCGGCTCCTACGCCGCCTATCGATCCTTCGGGGGCGCTTCGACGTCGAATCTGCACTTCGTATCAACGCCGAGGTGGACCCCGACGCGACCTTCAGCGCGCTGCTCTCGTTGGCCGACAAGTCCTTGGTCTCCTTTGACACCAAGGAGTCGGCCGCACCCTATCGTCTGCTCGACACGACGAGGAGCTATGCCGCTAGTCTTCTTGTCCAGAGCGGTGAACACCTGGAAGTATGGGCACGTCACGTCAAGGCACTCGACGCCGACCATGGCCGACCATCACCTTGCGCGAGAAGATGCCGAACACCTAGGCCATCTGCTCGCAAGTGAATCGTTGACGACGACGCGTGTTTCACCGGCGTCTTGTTCGAGTGGCCCGAGGAGGTCCATTGCCAGATCATGAGTCGACGGTGGAAGGCTGCCAACGACGTGCGATGACCGAGCAATCTGCATGATCGCTTGCCGACGGTTCCTAGGACCGCCTTGGATCAAGTCGAAAGACTCCTTCGGGTTGCGGATTCAACCGGTCCATGCAACACACTGAAAACTGCCGTAGGCAGAAGGAGTGTTGCAGATGAAGTATCGAATGCGGACCTACTACACGGGCGCTCATGTTGCGTTGCCTGCGCACCTTTGCCACGGCCTGCTTTGATGGTGCCCTTTTCGTCGGCTTGGTTCTTTCCGCAGCGATGCGATGAGCCGTGCGGTGTCGGCGTCGTACTTCGCATCACCCGGATCCATCGCGGCCGCCATGGCGGTCATTTCTTCCGAAGGTACTCACGCACCTTCTCTGCGCTGTTGCCAACCGCGGCCACGGCTGCCTTCAACTGTTGCTCGCTGACGCCGAGCGATTCGGTCCAACTGCGCACCTCGTGCGGCTCGTTTAGCGAGATGAGCTTGAGGTCCAAGCCGGTCTTCTTCGGGTCGGGTCTTTCATGCGAGTCTCCTGTTGACGTTTATCCAGGCGCGGCTCTGCCCGCGCTACGGACTGGACACGTTCAACCCATTGACGTCGGTTGACCATCGCCCTTTATGCTCCTTTTGCTGACAGCAAATGCCTATAGGGTATGTGAACGTGTGCTTATTTATGGAGCTTCACGACTACCCGCCGATGCTCTTCATCGAGCGCCCGTTGGCTTTCGACGCTGCTGGCTGGGTCTGGGAGATCAAGCTCGACGGGTGGCGCCTCACTGCGAAGTTCGGCGACGGTGAGTGCGAGTTGCGCACGCGCGGAGGCGCCAACGCGACGCGATGGTTTCCAGAGGTCACCCGCAGCTTGGCCGACGTGCGGGGCGGTCCATACATCATTGACGGGGAGGTCTGCGTGTTCGACGGGGCGGGCCGAAGCGACTTCGACCGACTGCAGGCCCGGGCATCGCGCAGGAGGTGCGTCGAGGGCGCCGACCTTGTCGGCTATGCCGTCTTCGACCTGCTTGTGAATCACGGCGTGAACGTAACCATGCTGACGCTGATGCAGCGAAAGGCCATGCTCGGCGAACTGCTGGACCCCTGCCCGGACAACGTGCTAGCGGTTGGTCACTTCGACTCGGACATCGACCGCGTTTTCAACGAGGCAGTGATGCAGCTGAACCTGGAAGGCCTGGTCGCCAAGCGTATGAATAGTGTGTACTTGCCGGGCGTGCGGACGCGCGATTGGGTGAAGGTGAAGCGTCCAGGGGCCGTGCCGGCCGAGCCCTCCAAGCACTAGACATTCGACCGCTGACGGCGGACCGGCTGCGAAATCGCAGTGCCAAGTGGACGTTCTGACAGGCAATTCTTCACCGACTGTGAGGACTTGGGGGGAAGCAGCGAAAGCTGTTGACTTGAGAGGGGCACCGTACTAACTTTCCCGTCCCTTCACGTTTACGGAGCATCCAAAATGATGTCCATTGCTCGCATTGCATCGGTTGCCTTCATCCTGGGAAGTGCCGCCCTTGCTGCCTCGAATTCATCGGCGCAGGCAAGTCGTGAAGCTGGGGCAGCCGCTGAGGCCAAGCGCCAGGGTCAGCTGACCACCAAGGGGGACGAGCAGTATCAGAAAAACGCTCTGGCGCGCTGCCAGCGTCAGCCGGCGGGGACCGCACGCGAGGCGTGTGAAAAGCGCGTCATGGGCACCGGGGAGACCACAACGCGTGGCAGCGTCGAAGGCGGCGGCAAGTTGCGGAGCAACACAATGCAAGTGCCCGCGCCTGAAGCACCTAAGAAGTAGACGTAGCGGGCGACTGCGGATTGCCTTCGGCAAAACGGGCATAGACCAGTGCCCGAGTCCGGAGCTTGTGCCTCCGAACTCGAACTGCAAGTTTCAGCCTGCAACCAAAGTATGACGGTTCCGGCGGGCGACATCGATGCGCGAACGACAGCCTCCGCAAGTCGCGAATCGGAGCTTCGGGCCCCGAAAGAGACTTTTGACCTCGCCGTCTGAACTTCTAGTTCGCGAACCCAAGCGGCGTTGCAGAAGGCCCGATGCACTTTGCACACAAGTTGCCGTTCGCGATTGAGTTCAAGACCGGAAGCCCTGCGCTGGTCCGCGCTGTCGGTCGGAGCCATGCCAAGGTGGCGGCCTGCTCGGCCACGCATTCGATCAGTTCCGCCGTCGCAGTTGAAGGAGCCGGTCTCTCTTGCGATGGCGGAGCTTGGCAGCACCTGGTTCATGTTGATGTCCAGGACGCGGGTCGGCTCTCGTCATTCGCGGCTGCGCGTCAGGCGACTCGTGACCGATGCCGCTGCGTCGTGTTTACCGATGAAGCCAAGGACGGTCTCATGCGACAGCGTTTCGACGAATTGCAGCGGTGAGGCGACGCGATGGTGGCGCAGAGGTGCGTCGACCAACGCGCGCCGGCGAGAGATACCCAGATGAAGTCGACTAGGTCCTTCAGCGTCACCTAGCTGCGGGCAGATAGAGGATGGCTGCGAGCGACGATCCACACCATGTGGTCGGCGTAGAGAAATGTCACATGCGGGTCGGCGATGCTGCTGCTTTCCGGCGCCACGCCAACGACCAAGTCGACCCTCCCGAGCGGACCTGGGTCAAGAGCGTATCGACTGGTGCCTCCTGCACCGCCGGGTCGAATGCGAACCGGTGCGGCTCGGTCCTTCAATCCATTGCAGTTTGGATCCGATCGCGGAATAGCTGACGAAGGAACCAACGATCATGCGCGCCCGCACGGAACCGTCCGAAGGAACGTCAAGCACTCATGCGAATTAACGCTTGTCGATTGCTTTGAGGCAGAGCAAACTGCGCGTCGAAATTGGCAAGTGTCGGTGCCGAGCCATGAAGCAGGGTCGGAAGGTCAGGGGAGGTGACGCAAGGGCGCACGGGTATTGAGTGCCCGGCGAAAGGAGACCGCCATGTTGAATGGGTCGAAGGTTCGCGCAGAGGCCTCTTCCACTCTCGCGATCGCGAAAAGTCCCCACACCTTAAGCCTTGCCTTGATCGGCGTGGCGCTGTGTTGCGCGTCTCCAGTTCTTGCTCAAACTTGTCCTCCCGGACCTGTCGCCCTCACGAGCGGGTCGTGTACCGTCCCCGCGGGAACGATCATCACGGCCCCCGGCATCGGCTTGTCCGCCAGTGGTTTGGGTACGCAACTCACGGCAATCGGCACGACCGTGGACGCCGGGGGAAATGCAGCGGTCGTCGTCAATGGCGCCTCGATGACGTTGTCGGATAACTCCTTGATGCGCAGTGCCTCAGGCGAGGGTGCGAGAGTAAATCAAGCCACTCTCAATGCCACCGACACCAAGTTTCGTACGACTGGCAACGGGCTGGCATACGCTGTCCACGCAGAGCCGTCAGGCATCATCAACCTTACAGGAGGCCAGGTCGGGACCGCCGGCCAGCCGGTTGGGGCATCTCGTCCATATGCCCTAGTCTCGCAAAACATCGGCGCGAACATCACGACCACAAACACGGCCATCAGCACCTTGGGCGCCCAAACGGCCGGCGCTGTTGCTACCGATGGGGGCGTGGCCACGATGAACGGCGGGACGGTCGATACGCAAGGTGACGAGGCGCCCGGGGTCTACAGCGTGGTTCAGCGCCCCAATCCCCCAGGTGGATCGAGAGCAGCCACCGTCAATACCATCAATACTGACGTGCAGACCGTCGGAGCGCGAGCCGCAGGCGGCCTTGCCGAGCGCACTGCAGGCGAGGCGGCAGCGAGCATCTTCGCAACTGACTCCAGGTTTATCACGCGCGGCGATGGTGCGGCGGCACTTCACGCCGGCGTCGGCGGCACTATCGTTGCGACGCGAAGCAAGCTGCGCTCGCAGGGAGTGGGATCCTACGGGGCCATTGCGATAGGTCCTTCGAGTTCCGTTGCACTCAATCAATCAGATGTGAGCACGATCGGAGCGGGCTCTCATGGTGCCGTTGCTGCGGACGGAGGCGCTCTGACGACCGACACCTCGACGATTGGTGTGTCCGGCGCAAATTCCGCGGCGTTGCTGGTCGCAGGCCTGGTGGCACCGGCCACCGCCACCATTTCCGGTGGCAGTCTCACAAACGTTTCAGGCCCGACGGTGGGGGTGGCGGGCGCGGCGACTGTGAACCTGACGAACACAACCGTTTCAGGCAGCGGCCAATGGCTGACGGTTGGGGGTGCTGGAGATTTCCCCCTGGCGCCAAGCCCTCAGGCGCTGGGTGTACCGGGTTTGGCCGAGGATCCCATCCCCGCGCTTCCACCGGTCGCTACGCCGGTCGCAACAGCAGCGCCTACGGTTGCAAATATCGTGGCGTCGGGTTCGACGTTGACCGGCGCGGCGACGACCTTGGCCGGGAGCACTTCCAACGTTGCACTTCGCAATGCCACTGTCTGGAACATGGCTGCCAGTTCGAACGTCACCAATCTCACGAATGACGCGAGCACTGTGAACTTTGGGCTCCCCGCAGGGGGCATCTTCAAGACGCTCACGGTCGTCAACTACGTCGGCGTAAACGGCACGCTGGGGATGAACGCGGTTCTTGGTGCCGATGGATCCGCCTCGGATAGGCTGGTCATCAACGGAGGTGCCGCCACCGGCCTCACCGGACTGCGGGTCGCCAATGCCGGTGGAGCCGGAGCAATCACGGCCGCCAACGGCATTCAGGTCGTGGATACGGCGAACGGCGGTACTACCTCGGCTGGTGCTTTTGTCTTGAGCCAACGCGTCGTCGCGGGTCCTTATGAATACCTGCTCTACCGCAGCAGCAAGGACGCGTCAAATGCCCAGGCCTGGTACCTTCGTTCAGAGGCTCCGCCAGATCCGCCAATCCCGGCTCCACCGACGTCGGAAGTTACGCCACCGACACCGATTCCGCCGACGTCGGAAGTTACGCCGCCCGCACCACCGATAGTGCCTTCGCGGCGCCCGCTGTACCGCCCGGAAGTGGGCGCATATCTTTCCAACATACGCCAATCCGCTAGCATGTTCGTGCATAGCCTGCACGATCGCCTTGGCGAGGCGCAACTGGTCGAGTCGCAGGCGTTCGAAAGCCCCGACAGTCAACGACGCTCTGGCTGGCTGCGACTTGTCGGCAGGAGCGGCGAGTCTTCCAGCGCGGATGGAAGTTTCCATGTCGACACGGATTCAACCCTCTTGCAGGGTGGAGGGGATATTGCGCGTTGGTCCGTTGGGAGCGAGCGAGGCCGCTTGCATGTCGGGGGGATGTTGGGCTATGGCGAGGCCCGGAGTGACGCTACCGCGCTCGGAAATATCGCGCAGTCCCAGGGGAAGACCGACGGCTGGGGCCTCGGCGCGTATGCCACCTGGTACCAGAACGATGAGAACAAGCTTGGCTGGTATGTCGATGGATGGGGTACTTACGGCTGGTTCAAAAACTCTGTGAAGGGCGACACCTTGCCGGAGGTGAAATACGACTCCAAGGCATTCACGCTGTCAGGCGAAACCGGCTATGCAATGAGACTGGGGGCTACGGACTGGGTCGTCGAGCCGCAGGCACAACTGGTCTACATCAAAATTGACACGGACGATGTGGTCGAGGTGAATGGAACACGAGTTTCTGGCCAGAATGGAAGTGGATGGGTTGGTCGATTGGGTCTGCGAACATATCGCACATGGGTCGCCGACTCGGGGCGTCGAACTCAGCCCTATTTGACCGTGAATTGGTGGCGAGAGAACGTGGACAACTCCGTCGGCTTCAACCAACTGGCGCTGCAGGACCTCTACCCAAAAAATCGGTATGAGGTCAAGCTGGGAATCAACGCAGACTTAGGTAAAGGATGGACGGGTTGGGGCAACGTGGGGTATCAATGGGGAAATCAAGACTTCTCGAACACCGCATTGCGGCTCGGCGCAAAGTACACGTGGTGACCCAAGCATGCGGCATCTGCGGCCACGCGGCTGTCTGCACTGAGCTGCGATACCCGTGGTTCGCTGCGACGAAGATGCCCTAGATAACGTGGCGTTGCCAAAGCTTTCCCATGACTAGGCCGTGGCGCTCGTCCTGGCACAGGTCGGGCGGTCGATCACGTTGCTGCAGAAGCGTGCAAAACTGGTTCTCGTCTCCACCGTGATCATTAGCGGGTCTTCGGTTGCACCGAATTCAGCGTCCGGGACGCCTGTTGCTGCGGCCCCAGGTTATCGAGGGGCGCGACGGGCACCAGACTGTGGCGCATGGGCCACCGGGGTCATGTAATGTTCCCTGAAGAAGATCGCCATCTCGATGAAGGGGACATGTCGGCCATCCAACAGTGCCGCAGCGCGGCGCTGGGTGGACACGTCTTAGATAGCGGCCAGTTCTGGTAGGCGATGTCGGCGATCGGCGCCGGCAGCGTGAGCACGGCATGGCCTGCGACTGCAATTCCGAGAAGGCGGTGGCTTGGCGCGAGATCTGCGCGTCCGTCGACGAGCCCGATGGCCGCCAGCCCTCTTAGGAGAGCGGCGCTTCCCCTGCGCTGAGCCGGACCCCGACTCGTAATGCGCAACCAGCAAGTTGCACTCAGCGGGCTTCACGCGGGCGACTACAAGGAAGACCCGATCGCTCCGTCGTCTCGCACCCGCTTTACGGTGAGGCTGTTCGGAAGTAGATTCGGCGCATGAATCCGCGCCCGGCCAACGTTGCGCGCCGGCTCATCGTCCTCGGTGCGGCCGCTGGCGTTGCGGTTGGCGTCTGGCCAGCCGCCCGCCCGCGGCGCATCTGCTACCTCTCGTTTTTTCCGCGGCCAAGCCCCGGCGTCGTGCCGATCTTCGATGCCTTTTTCGCCGGCATGCGCGACCAGGGTTACGAGGAGGGCCGCGACTATGTGATGGACTGGCGGCACACCGGGGGCAAGCCGGAGGGTTTCGACGCGCATGCCGTCGCGCTGGCGGCGGACGGTGTTGACCTGTTCTGGTGTGTTACCACCGCCGCGGCGATGGCCGCGAAGCGCGCGACGAGCACGATTCCGATCGTGTTCTCGGGGGTAAGCGATCCGGTCACGAGCGGCCTGGTCTCGTCGTTGGCGCGCCCCGAGGGCAACGTCACCGGCCTGTCGGCGGTCGACGACGAGTTGCACGCCAAGCGGCTCGAGTTGCTGCGCGAGTTGCTGCCGCAGGCCCGCGAGGTCGCGGTGCTCTGGATGCCCTCGATCGCCACGCACCGGACGGAGCTGACGCAGATCGAGGCGGTGGCGCCTCGGCTCGACATCCGCATCCAGCGGGTCGAGCTGAACCGTGTCGAGGACATCGTAGCTGTCATCCCGCCACTAGCCCGCACGGGCACCGACGCGTTGTTCATCCTCCCGGCGGGCTGGCATGTCTACTCGAGCGGCGAGCTGGTGGCCGCAGCGACGCAGGCGCGCCTGCCGTGCATTGGCGCGGAGCGCTACCACCACGCCGGTGGCGCCTTGCTGACGTACGGGGCGGACATCGCCGCGCTGGCGCGCCGCGCCGCCGGCTACGTCGACCGGATCTTCAAGGGCGCCAAGCCCGGCGACCTCCCAGTCCAGCAGCCGAATAGGTTCGAACTGCTGATCAACTTGAAGACCGCCCAGGCGCTCGGCGTCGCGGTTCCCCGAAGCCTCTTGCTGCGTGCCAACGAGGTCGTGCGCTGAGAGGATGTGGGCGCTGCGATAGCCTCAGGGCCGCTCTTCCGGTAGGACAGCACGCTGTAGCGAGCGAATCCACCTCGCCCTACTGGCCGGCAGTGTGAGTTCGATCCCGGGTGAAGCGGACCCTGCCGGCGCCTATAAGTTCCAGAACTTCGAGCGCACCACACTAGATCATGCCGTAGCCATCGAAAGATTGCGCTCATTGGCTAAACGCCGGCGTTCCCAATTCCCACTCGCCGCCATGCACGCGCCTCATGGCATCGATGAGCCGGTTCATGCGCTCGTGTAATTGTCGGACTCCTGGACTCCTCATCGAGCAGTACCTCGAACAACAGCCACTTCCCGCCTTCCTGGTCCCGCTGCGAGACGATCCAATGCCGCGCTCCGATCTTGAAACGGCGAATCGGGGCGCAGCCCAACCGCGGGTTCAAAGGCGCGAACGCGACGCGCTCGCTAGAGGAATGCCCAAACGTAGCTCAACTGAACCTTCTGCGCCTTGGCCCGATCCGGGTTCAAGGTGTCGGTTTGCAAGCTCAGGTGGAAGTTGCCGTAGTCAAAGCCAAAACCTACCGTTTGGAAGCGCGTTTCGATCATGAAAGAGACAACACCCCAGCCTGTGTCTCGGCTAACGTACAACGTCGGGACGGTCACCCCAGCAAAGCGCTCGACCTGCACCCCATACTGCCATGCGTTTGTGCGATAGGACAGAGAGGCGGCGCCGTACCTCATGATTGGAAACGATGCGTCGACTTGCTGGTTCCTTCCCGAAAGAAGCGGACGATAGTTGACGAAGCCTTCGTTGTCGGTGCCTGAGACGTCGGAATTGATAGTTCGTCGAGTCACGGGTAGGTTGCTCCAACGCATTCGACTCCAAAGGTCGTCGATCTTGACCTTCAGGAAGAGTGCGTCAGACAGTAGAACATCAGCGGCCATCGAAACGCTAACGCCCGTGGCGGTAGCGTTGATTGGTTTCATGAACGGAAATTCACCGCGGCTGTTGAAGTCAGTTTGCGTCGCATTGAACGCGTAGCTGCCGGATGACAAATAGCTGACGGTCCCGGATACCTCTTCCTGACGGTAGCGCGGCTGGGCGGTATAACCGGCGCCGCTGACATACAGTCGCAACGGGCTCCCTGCAATGCCTGAAAAGTCAAAAAAGTGGCCTACGCGCAGTCCTTGTGCCGACCAATTGGTGTACGCGGCATGAACGTGGAATGTCGCGGAATCAGCAGGAGGCTGCCGCTGTTTGTACATGCGGACCACCTCCAGTGTTTCGCGATCGCTATCGACTGCTGCCTGTTGGCGAAGCTCATAAGCGATGCGCCAGTCATTCGATTCCACACCGGCCGCCGCGAGGTTGCGCATCAACGCAACATTGCGGCCACGACGGGGAGAGAACCCATTGCTCCAGTCGTTTTCGAATTCACTGATGGGAATAGCGTCCGACGCGCGCCACAGGTCAATCTCGACATAGGGGGCCCAGTCGGAGAACAGGGACTGGTGTTCATTCGGGGTGGGGCCGGCAAGGGCTGGGAAGGCGGCTATCCCACAGGTCAGCACGCCAGCAAGAAAAAGGGAACGCATAAAACAGACAAAGAAAAAAGCCTGGCGGCCGTGGGCCGCCAGGCTTTGCACAATTGAGCAGGCTTATTTCAAGGACTCGAACGTGCCGTCCGAGTAGGAAACCACGCCGGTTTTCAAATTAAGAATCGCAGTCGTTGCACCGTCCTTCAGCACCGGAACACTCGGGTTCTTCGTAGCTACATCCTGGTCCGTCAGCGAGAGTGACACGCCAGTCGTGCTACCGATGGTGGCAGTAATCGGGGAGCTCGCGCCGGCGGCGCGCTTGGCACTGAAGTTGATCACAGAGGTGCCGTCGTCATACTGGCCCGACAGGGTGCCGCTCTCCTGCACGCCATTGCTGAGGCTCAAACTGAGCTTCAATTTCGGGCGCTGGGGAATCGACAGCGCACCGGAAAAGTTCATTGTCTGCCCCAAGAAGTTCTGATCGGATGGCGGCAGCGCGCTGTCGAATTTGTCGAAATCGGTGTTTTCGTACTTCAGTTCGCCGGCAAAGAGCGGGGTGCCATCCTTCGCCACCGTTCCTGAGAACGCTAGCACGGTCGGCGCATAGAGCTTGCCTTGCTTATCCCCTCTCCAGTTGGTCATGTTGATCGCCCCACTGACGGTGCTGGTGCCAGCTTCGGCCACAACCGACAGGCTGAACTCGTGCACATCCTTGGCCTCAACGGCACCCGAGGTGTTAGATGTGACGCGCAAGTGCGAACCGGGCTTAACCGTCACTTGGCCGAGCTGCGCACCGTTCAGGTACGCTGCAAGCGTGCCAGCCACTGCATACGTCGTCGAGTGACTAGCCAAGTCGGTGGTCACGGTCCCGTCCAGGTCCCACTGTTCGTAGTCCACGGTTGCAATGCCCTGCGCATCGGTGAGCGCCGGCATCTGGCCGTGAATCGAGAAATTCGCCCGATTCGTCCCGGCGGCGTAGGTGATCGTGCCGACCGCTACGTTCGGGGTATTGCCATACTTGCCTATCGTGTCAGTCGATGTCAGCAGTCCGTTGACAGTTGTCTGGAGGCGAGAACGTGCCGTGTATTGGTATGTGTTGCCGGCGGCTGGCGTGATTGCCATCGACTGGGCAACCATCCTTTGAGTGGACTTGCCGGTCGCAGAGTCATAGGAGCCGGAAACAAACTTTCGGTTGATCGCGCATTCAATGTTCAGCGCGTTCGCCGTCGTTGTCGCGGGCACGGAGTAAGCGGCGTCGCTGTAGACGGTGCATCCACCCGAAGATACGTTGACTTGTGAATTTGTGACCTTGCCGGCCTTGAAATCGGCAAGATAGTCGATCGCAAAGGTGGGCACGCTCAACCAGTTCGCCAAGTCCTTGTCGACCGGCGCCAAAGCGCTGCTGAAATCGTCACTTATCGCGGAGGCTTGGGCCTCCAGCACGGTCTTGCCATCCGCGATGGCATTGAGATTGTTGCGCAGACTGGCGAAAAGCTTCTTGGTTGTTTCCACGCCGCTCTCCTGCACAGGCGGGACAGGTTCGACAACCACAGGGTCCTTGATCGCCGGCAGCAGGTCAATTGCCCGCTTGCCTGTCATGTTGATCGTGTCATCGGCGGCCACTGCCTTGGCGGCCTCTTCCAGCGTCGCGCCAATCTTACCCAGCGTCATGCTGCTGCCGGACAGGGTGGCCGCGTTCGAAAGCGCTTCTACGACGCACTTGAGGTCAGCTGGCGCGCATCCGAGTGCGCCATCTTTGCTCATCTTAGAAATCGCGGCCAGTATCAACGCCTGGATTTTCTGCTGTTCGCTGGCGCCGGCAGCCTGCGGCGAGTTGGAATTGATTGGCTTGACTGTTTCTGGATCGAAACCGAATGCGGCGCGCAGCCCCTGCTTGGCCTGCGTCACGTTCGAAAGGGTCAGCCCGCCCGGCAATTTTTCGGCCATTCTGACTGACATTTCTGTCAGCGGAGTCACAGCGCCCGTATATGAGTTTGCGCCTTCGGCCAAGGTCACGACGTTGCGCATTACCATGTTGGCCGGAACCGGAAGGTCCAGGCCCGTTGCTTCATCAACTATGATCGCGCCGGGAGCTGCGCTAACCTCGATGACGAACAGCAGCACGCCATTGGGAATCGCCACTGTAAAGGTGCCGTCGCTGCCTGTTTTAACGTCGGCCGCAATCGGCGACGTGCTTTTTTTGCCCTGTGCATCAATCGCAAAAACCTGGACCAAGCCGCCTCGGATGATGCCCTTAGCAGCCGTACCCGACACCTCGCGGGTGGCACTTGGATTGGGGGTGGTAGTGCTGTATCCGCCACCGCCACCGCCGCCGCATCCGGCAGCCAACAGGACGATTGACAGTGCACTCAGTCTAAATGACATTAAGACTTTATTATTCATTTTACTTAAGGTATTTAATGGAAAGGTGAAAGGAATTCCGGAAGCTGTACGCCACGGTGTGGCCGCTGGGCAGACGAATTACTGCAGCGCCAATGATTCCAGGATCATTATATTATGTAACAAATGACACATTCAGAAACATAATTGCGTGGCCCCGATTTTTCACGCTGTTGTAGAAAATTCCTGCGAGTCGATCAGCCCCGACTCGTTGCCTCCATGGGATGGATCAGCCTTCCAGCCGTCAGCTTGTTCGCGGAGGAGACGAAAGACGAGCCTGTCTCGCTTACCGTAATGAGATTAGGCTCATCGTGTGGCAAGAGCTGCGGAGTGAGACCGCAGCTTGGTTTGCTACGCCGAGGGCAGACCGTTCTTCAGGAGGTCTCGGGCGATGACCCAGCGGTGGACCTCACTGGGGCCTTCGACGATTCGAAGCACACGCGCAGAGCGCGCGATGTACTCGAGCGGCAGCTCCTTGGACAAGCCCATGCCGCCAAACAACTGGATGGCGCGGTCGACGACTCGTTGAATGAGTTCGGTGGCTTGCACCTTCACCATGGAGCCATCTCGGCGGAAATCCTTCGCGCCTTGGTCGATCTTCCAAGCGAGCTGATAGACCTGCAGACGCACCATCTCAAGCTCCTGCCAGCTATCTGCAATCATCCATTGAATGGCCTGCCGATCCGCGAGGAGCTGGCCGAAGGTCTTCCGCGTGTTTGCTTGCTCAATCATCATCTGCAGGCAGCGCTCGGCAAGGCCCAGACAACGGGACGCGATGTCCAGGCGCCGCACGCCCAGGCGGTTGGTGATGGGAACAAACGCATTGCCCACTTCCCCGAGGACCTGGCCGTCGTCCAGTTCCACGTTGTCGAAGAACACTTGATACGGGTGATACTCCCCAATCATCGGGTAGGAGGTTGGGATGCTCACGCCTGGGTGGTCGCGATCCACGAGGAATGCTGTCATGCCTCCTCTTGAGCCCTTGGATGGATCGGTAACGGCCACCACAATCATGAAGTGGGAGCGCCTTGCGTTGCTGATCCACATCTTGGCGCCATTGATCACCCACTTCCCGTTGCGTCGCTCGGCGCGGGTGCGGATTCCCGCCGCATCCGAACCCGCTCCCTCCTCGGACAGGGCAATACAACTCTTCTTTTCTCCGCGGACATAGGGCATCAGATACTTGTCGATCTGAGCTCCCTTGCATTGCTCCTTCAGCAAGTAGAGGTTCGGACTGTCTGGCGGAGGCACGAATGGGATGATCGAGTGCTTGAGCTGCTCGGTCACCACGCACTTTGCGAGCATGCCGAAGGCTTGGCCACCGTATTCTTCAGGAACATCGATCCCCCAAAGGCCGATCGATCGAGCCTTCTCTTGCAGGGCATGTTCGACCTCCGGCGGCAACAGCGAATCGTCCTTCATACCCCTCTCGGATTCGCGTCGAATCACGAGGCTCTCCAGGGGCTTGAGTTCTCTTTCGGTGAACTCGCGCACGGTGTCGCGAATCATCCTTGTTGTTTCCGGCATCTCAAAGTTCATCTGCGCTTTCCTTCTCTACCATGTTCCATAAAGTGGACAGACTGCTCGCGTCCGACATGGACAATCATAGGAACAATGACGCTAGACTTGGCGCCAGAGACAGACAAAAGGAGTCCATCAGATGAGACAAGAAGAGAGCGGGTCCGCGGCACGCGGAGGAGGGGGCAGCCAGGTGGTACAGCGAGTTGCACTACTGATGCGCCTGGTTGCTGCCTCGCAGCGCTCGGGCCTGCGCCTTGCGGACCTCTATCGCACCGCCCAGCTCGAGAGACCGACGGCCCATCGTCTACTGCAGGCGCTGGTCGCGGAACGGCTGCTGCGGCAAGACGGCCAGAATCGTCGCTATTTTCTGGGTCCCGCGATGTACGAAATGGGTTTGGCGGCGTCTCCACAGCTCGCATTGCGAGACATTTGCCATCCGCAGTTGGAGCGCATCGCTCAGCTCACCGGCGATACTGTCTTCCTCACAGAGCGCTCTGGTCTGGATGGCGTATGCATTGATAGGGCCGAAGGCAACGCACCAATCAAGGCGTACGTTCTCGACGTCGGCAAGCGTAGACCACTGACCGTGGGAGGAGGCTCGTGCGCGATCCTCAGCGCGATGGACAACGTCGAATTCGACAGAGTCTGCCGCAGCAATCTTGAACGCACCCTGAAGCGGTTTCCGCGGTACTCCGAGACCTCGCTTCGCAGGAACGTTGCGCGAGCACGCATGCTCGGTTACGTCTACAGCAAGGTGATCGAGTTGCCCGACGTGCGAACGGTCGCCGTAGCTATTCGTGATCCAGGCGGGTCTTCCATCGCGGCGGTCAGTGTGTCAACTGTGTCAAGTCGGATGCCGGAGGCACGCGCAGAAGAAGTTGCTGAGGTGCTGCGTAGAGCAGTCGATGCTATCCAGGCTGCGCTGATTGAAAGAGAGCAGGCGCCTCTTGCAAAGACTCAGCGACCCGAGGTAGGCGTCTCCGGAGGGCGCCAGCCAAAGAACTCCGGTCTGTAGCGCCGAACCGGCTCACCGTCGAATGCCCAGCCCAGGCACTCGCCAAGCGGGGCCTTTGGTGTTGCCATCACCTTCTCAGGAATGCCCGCGAGCCGACGCTGATGCATCCGGTATCGGCCAACCGTCTGGAAGGCAGCAGTTCCCATCCCGAAGAGCAGCTCTCGCAAATGAGTACAGCCGGCCTCGCCTCCCATCGTCTCCGCAATCACCTTGCGCCAACCCGACTTGATCGAGCGTCCAATCAGCTTCTCAAGTGGAGCCTTGGCCTGTTGACACTCTCCAAAAGGGGTTGCCTCCATCTCGGCGGATACCTCTCGAATGACAAAATCATCATCGATGGTCAAGCGGATCTTCATCTTGTGAATGGGATCGCCCGCGGCAAGGTGGCCACGTTCGGTGGCCATCTGGTCGTACCCCTTCGTGTCCAAGAGAGAGCCCTCAATGTCCCACAGCTCATCCTTGCGAAGGAAGGTTCGGTAGGACACGTCTCGCAGGTGAATGGGCACCCTGGTATAGCCTTGAGCAGCCATTGAGTTACTCCAAAGTGATGTTCTTGGCCTTGATCACCGCAGACCACCGGCCCTTGTCCTCAGCCAGGATCTGGTCGAACTGAGACGGCTTGTGAGGTGCGGGAACGAGATAGGCCTCGCCCAGGAAGCGTTCCTTGTAGCCAGGATCAGAAAGTGCATAGTTGGCCGCATCATTCAAGACTGCCAGAACTTCAGGCGGAGTGGATTTGCGGGCCACCATGCCATACCTCACCATCGCCTCCAGGCCCGGGTAGCCGACATCTTTCAGCGTCGGAACGTTGGGAAGGACATTCACAGGCTCCTTGGTGACAAGAGCGAGGGCTTTGAGCTTTCCTGATTTCACGTAGGGCAACGAGGAGCCCACGATTCCAAACATTACCTGCACTTGACCTCCGAGCAACGCCTGGATTGCCGGAGCGCCCCCCGTATAGGGGACATGTGTCATGTCGATGCCCGTACCCTGTGCGAACATCTCGCCTGCGAGATGAAATGCTCCTCCCGTGCCTGTGGAACTGTAGTTCAGCTTCCCTGGGTGCGCCTTCCCATAGGCTATGAACTCCTGAAGGTTGTTGACCGGTAGCGAGGCGTTCACGAGCAGGACCAACGGAACGTTTGCAGCCAAGGCCACCGCGGCGAAGTCCCGATCCGCGTTGTAACCCAGCTTCTTGTAAAGCAGGCCATTCAATACAAGTGCCGAGTCCGACGCAAAGAAGAGCGTGTACCCGTCGGCCGGAGCATTGGCGACTGCTTGTGCCGCAATCGCTGCGTTTGCGCCTGGCTTGTTTTCCACAACGATCGGCTGATTCAAGCGTTTTGCCATCAACTGAGCCATGTAGCGAGCAATGGTGTCAACTGATGCGCCAGGATTGAACGGAACGATCATCCTGATCGGGCGGGTCGGAAAATCTTGTGCGTTGACCGAGCTCATGGCTACCGCGGACATTGCCAGCGTAGCTAGCACTCTGGTGAATTGCTTTCGGTTCATTGACTTCAGTTGCTTACGGTTAATTTGAGGTCACAGAGTTCAGCATCCGTGCTAGACGTTCGGTTTTGTCGTTCATCCAGCCATCGGCATTGCAGTTGAACGTTCGTAGCGCCTCCTGCAGTACCGCGTCAGTGGCACGCTGGGTTAGTTGAAGCCCGGTGAGACGTCTACTGGGCCCATACATGCTGAGGGCCACCTCGACTGCATCGGCGACGTGATCCAATGACTCGTCCTTCGCACCCAGCAGTCGACCAAGGTCCGAAACTGCTTCTGGACAGAGGTCGCCAAATGCGCGAATGGCTGCTCCGGTGACCGCCAGCGTCACTTCGGACTGGTTTGGTCCCAGACCTCTGTTGAATAGGCCCTGTGCGAGCATGTAGGTCGCCCGACTGATGGCGTGCATGCGAATCACGCTGCCGGCGGCCGCACCTAGCGGGGCACCTCCGTCATCTTCGTCTCGGGTGCGAAGCATTGCAGCGGCACACAGTTCGGCCCGCACTGTCCAATCGGTGGGGTCATCGATGCGGCTGGCAGCATTGCGTGCAATCTCCCAGCACTGCCTTCGGCTGGCGAGGACGAGCGGATTGGCGTCGGACGAGCCGGCAAGACCCATCGATGCCCACCAATACTCCATCCCAGCGGAAGAGCGCACAAGGCTAGGCGGCGCAGTCAGAAGGGCCTGCGCATCCCAAAAGACAGCTTGCGGTCGAGTCTTCGGGTCGAAGAACTCCAACTGCCGGTCCGCGTCGACATCGCGAATCGACGCCCCCGAGCGGTTCTGGCTGCTCGTGGCCGCGGTGAGCACGTTGTAGATCGGCACCTTAGGAGCCCGGAGCTTGGTACCGACCGCCCTCCCGTCAACGTACTGAGTGGCCAGGTCTTCAAGTGCTCCAGCCTCTCCTAGGCGAATCGCAACTACCCTCGCGGCCTTCGTCACACTCCCTGCGCCTATCGCAATCAAGGCATCAGCTTCAAGTCGCTGCGCATAGGCAGCAGCTGCCTCGACCTCACTTCGAGGCGCCCCTGCGGAGATCTCGGCAAAAACGCCGGCGACCCGGCCATCGGCCATTGCAAGAACGTCGTTCACCAACGAAGACCTTTCTCGGATAGTGCGACCGCAAACGATCACAGCTCGCCGTGCCTGCGAGCGCGCAAGCTCAGACGGCAAATTTGCCAGTGCGCCCTGGCCGCTGTAGATTCGCAGGGCGTGGCTCGCAGCGCGGAACGTGTGCTTGTAGTGCATTCAAAGTCGCCTTCGGCACTACTCCGGCTTGATGTCCGCTGCCTTGATCACGGTCTCCCACTTCTTTGATTCGGCCTTGATCGTGTCGCCCATTTGTTTGGCTGAGCCTCCATCAACGATGTAGCCCTGCTCCTGCAAGCGCGATGCGTTCTCCTTCAATGCCTTCACGATTGAAGCGTGTAGCTTTTGAAGGATCGGCTCGGCAACTCCCGCTGGGGCCACAAAACCATACCAGGTATCGGAGTTGTAGCCATTCACGCCGCTCTCGCTCACGGTCGGCACATCAGGCAGATTTGGATCTCGCTTGTCGCTACCCACGGCAATCGCTCGAATCTTTCCGGCCTTGATTTGCGGTAGCGCCGAAGGCACCTGAACGAACATGAGTTGCACCTGCCCAGCCAGTAGGTCATTCATCGCAGGGGCACCTCCCTTGTACGGGATATGCAGCATGCTCACATTCGCCATCGACTTGAACAGTTCTCCGGCCAAGTGCTGGGAGGTGCCGGTTCCAGCGGAGCCGTAATTCAGCTTGCCGGCATTCGCCTTCGCGTACGCAAGAAGGTCCTGAACATTTCGCACTCGCAGCGACGGATGCACCACCGTAACGATTGGCATGCGGACTGCAATGGTCAACGGCGTGAAGTCCTTGATCGGGTCGTACGGCAGCCTCGGATAGATGTGCTGGTTCATTGTCACGATACCTGCAGAGGTCAGCAGGAACGTGTACCCATCGGGTGCGGCGCGGGCGACTTGCTCGGCAGCAAGAATGCCACCCGCGCCGGGTTTGTTCTCGACGATGACAGGTTGCCCCAAGTCCTTGGACATCGATTGCGCGACTGTTCTGGCGAGCAGGTCGGTACTTGCGCCTGCAGCGAAGGGCGCGATCAGTCGAATGGGCTTGGTTGGAAAGTCTTGAGCGTTCGACGCAGAGGCGAAGGCAAGGCAAAAAGAAGCGACGGCCATGTGCATGCACTGCCTACGGCGCGGATTGAAGGTCACTTGAGGCTCCTGGAAATGATTGACTCAAGTTTCTGGTAGCCGGCGCGCGCTGGGAACTGGGTCGAGACATGAATACGTCCATATAGCGAGATTCGAAGGGAGGCCAGCCGATCGAAGGTCGTCCTGTGCATTCTCACTATATGGACGCTATTGACCCGCGGACAGATTGTTTTGAGCAGTGCCCGAACCTACGATCGACGCCAAGATGACGTTAGACGTAATGCAACCCCAACTCGGTCCCTTGGCGGGAATTCGAGTCCTCGATTTGTCCGGTGGCGCCGAACAGTATTGTGGCAAGCTGTTCGCGCAACTTGGCGCAGATGTTCTGCTCGTAGAGCCGCTTGCTGGCTCCAGCCAGCGCAGAGAGGCCCCGTTCATCGATGGGAGCGCCCATCCGGAAACGAGCCTGTCTTTCGCCTACTTCAACCAAGGAAAGCGCGGCATCGCACTGGATCTGGATTCAGGTGCGGGTCAGGACGTTCTGCTGAAGCTTGCAGGCGGGGCTGACCTGGTGATCGAAAGCGAGCGTCCAGGGCTGATGACAGAGCGAGGCCTCGACGCAAAATCGTTGTCGCAGACCAATCCATCGCTCGTGGTCACCAGCATCACTCCCTTTGGTCAGGAGGGGCCCTACGCGCAGTTCGAAGGTGGAGACCTTGTCACATTGGCGTTCGGCGGACTGCTGTCGCTCGGTGGCTATCCCGAAATGGCTCCCACCGCGCCCTACGGAAATCAGGCAATCTTGTCTGCTGCTCAATTCGCAGCAGTTGCGTCAATGATGGCCCTATGGGAAGTCGAGGGACAGTCGGAGCCGAGGACCGGCCAGCATATCGACGTCTCCGTCCAGGAAAGCGTCGCTATGGCGCTCGAGAACGCAGTGCAGTTCGTGGAGCTCGAGGGCTCTATCCGAAAGCGTAACGGCGGCGAGCAGCGCCAGGCGGGGACCGGTGTCTTTCCCTGCGGTGACGGGATGATCTACCTGATGGCCGGCGGCGTTGCATCCAACAAGTTCTGGAAGACAACCGCCAACTGGCTCGTGGAAACCGGGGCGACCGGCGCCGAGGAGCTCTTGAACGACCGTTGGTTCGATCATGCGTTCCTCCAAACAGCGGAAGCCAAGCAGCTCTTCGCTGGCATCTTCCTTCCCTATGCAGCAACGCGCACCAAGGCTGAGCTCTATGAAGAGGGGCAACGGCGCCGCATCCCGATCTGCCCAGTCAGCACGACTGCCGACCTGCTGCAGAACCGGCAGCTGACGCATCGGCAGTTTTTTGAGGAGACGGTTCACCCGCATTCCGGGCGCTCATTCTTCGTCCCCGGAGCTCCGTATCGACTGAGCCAGTCTCCGTGGACGCTCGGGCGTCCCGCGCCTCAACTGGGCGAACACACCCATGAAGTTCTGGCGGAGCTTGGCCTGTCGAACGAGCAGCAGGCAGTTCTTTTGCGTGAGGGAGTGATCGCGTGAGCAAGTTTCCACTAGCCGGCATTACGGTTGCTGATTTCACCTGGATTGGTGCCGGGTCGTACACAACGAAGATCCTTGCGGACTTCGGTGCAGACGTCATCAAGATCGAGAGCACCGAGCGCATCGACACCCTGCGAGATGCCAAGCCATTCCAAGGCGGCATCCGAGGCCTCAATCGAAGCGGGTACTTCGCTGATCGCAACTCCAGCAAGCGCAGTGTCACGCTCAACTTGAAGTCCGAGGAAGGACGGAAGCTCGCACGCGAAATCATCGCCCAGAGCGACGTCGTTGCCAACAATTTCACCCCCGGCACGATGGAGAAGTTTGGCCTCGGGTATGAAGCGGTTCGCGAGTTCAAGAAGGACCTCGTCTACATCTCGATGTCCATGCATGGTCAAACCGGGCCGGAGTCCAAGTACCTGGGGTACGGTTTGACCATGGGCGCAGTCACCGGCCTGCATCATCTGTGCGGCCGCCCGGAACTTGATCCAGCGGGTACGGGCACCAACTTCCCGGATCACGTGCCCAATCCGGCGCATTCGGCCTTTGCCATCCTCGCTGCCCTGCGTCACCGTCGCCGAACTGGCGTGGGACAGTTCATCGACGTCGCTCAGATCGAGCCCACCATCGCCCTCTTGGGACCGGCAGTCCTCAACTACACGGCCAACGGCGTCGTTGCCGGCCGCGTCGGCAATCAGCACATCACGGCTGCTCCACATGGCGTGTACCCGACACGTGGCGAGGATCGCTGGATTGCGATTTCCGCGGCTACGGAAGCGGCTTGGTCGGCGTTGACCAAAGTGCTGGAGCATCCCGCCCTGGGGCAGGACGCCAGGTTCCGCACATCTGTCGGCCGGTGGGAGCACCGAGAAGCGCTCGACGCGCTGCTTTCCACTATCACGGCGGGCCATGACGCTGAACCCTTGGCAATGCAGCTGCAGCACAGTGGAGTTGCTGCCGCGCCGGTCCACGACGCCGCAGATGTCCTGCGGGACCCGCAGCTGCAGGCGCGCGGCCACTGGGTCTACCTCGAGCATCCAGAGATGGGCCGTACCGTCTACAACGCGTTGCCGTTCCGGATGTCGCGGACGCCGGGGTATCCCAATCGTCCCGCGCCTCTTCTCGGTGAACACACTGACGAGGTACTCAAGTCGATGCTTGGGTTGAAGCCCAACGAGATCGAGGCGCTGAGATCGCAGGGAGCTCTGCAATGACCACTCCGGTGAGCGCTGCCCGACTCATAGGGGAGTTCGTATCCACGTTTCGGCTGGAGAGCCCGCCCCAGCAGATCGTGGAAGCTGTTGGCCGGGTTCTGCTGGATACCTACTCGGTAGCCGTTGCTGGCAGGACCGAGGATGCCTACACGCTTGCTCTGCGCTATGCGCGTTCCGGTGCGCTCGCCGCGCCTGGCCGCGCTGCGCGGGACTGGGGCTCTGGTGAGGTGCTGCCCGTAGAAATGGCCGCCCTGACAAATGCGGTGGCAGGGCACGTCCTCGACTACGACGATGTCACGTCGCCGCTGCGGGGTCACCCGAGCGTTGCGATGATTCCTGCGCTCATCGGGCTCGCTGAGGCCATGGGCGCCGACGGTACAGAGTTCATCGCTGCCTACGTCGCTGGATTCGAGGTGATCTGCAAGCTGGCGAGAGCCATCGCGGTCAAGCACTACGCCCAAGGGTGGCACTCGACCTCGAGCATCGGGGTCATCGGTGCAGCGGTCGCGTGCGCAAGGTTGCTCGGGCTCGATGCGCAACGGACTACTCATGCCGTCGGCCTGGCGGTCGCTCAGGCCTCCGGCTGCCGCGCGAACTTTGGTACCCACGCAAAGTCATTCCAGGCTGCACATAGCAACGCGGCCGGCCTGCGTGCAGCTCTCTTGGCCGCCGAGGGGTTCGACGCAGCCGAAGCCGCTCTGGATGGGCCGTTCGGGTACATGGAACTCTACGCCCACAATGAAGAGCTGCTTCCCCAGCTCCAAGCGCTGGGGCAACACCCGCTTGAGATCGTCTCCAGCGGAATTGAGGTCAAGAAATATCCGCTTTGCTACGCGACCCATCTGACGCTCGACGGCGTGCTCGACCTCCAGGCCAGCCACCAGGTGACGCTGGCGGATGTGGAGTCGGTACATATCCATGCGAGTGCAGGTGCCCTGACGCCGCTGATTCACCTGCGCCCACAGACTGGTCTGGAAGCCAAGTTCAGCATGCAGTACGCCGTGACAGCGGCTCTGCTGGACGGATCAGTGACATTGTCGAGTTTCACGGACGAGGCCGTGCGCCGTCCCGACGCGCAGGCGTTCTTCTCTCGCGTCACGACTGACGACAAGCACGACGGACCGACGTTCCCTCGCTGGTCAGAGATCGAGATTGCCTTGCGCGGCGGCCAGCGGCTCGAGAAGCGCGTCGATGTTCTCCGTGGATCGGCCCGCGCTCCGCTCACCTCGCAGGAGCTTGAGACCAAGGTCCGAGACTGCTTCTCATGGGGCGGTGCCGCGCTTGACGTCGACCAAGTGATCAAGGGTGCGCTGTCGCTTGATCAGGTATCGATGCGTCGTTGGCTCGACCTCGCCATTCCCAAGAATCACTGAAGGAGACAGAAATGTCGTTGCTCTACGAAAAGCGTGGAGGCGTGGCCATCGTCACGTTGAACCGTCCCGAAGCCATGAATTCGATTGACACGGAGACGCGGGCCGAACTGCGGGATGCCTGGCGTCGAGCCGCGCAGGATTCGGAGGTAAGGTGCATCGTCCTCACGGGCAGCGGCGAGAAAGCCTTCTGCACGGGTTCGGATCTGAAGAAGACCATGCCCCCCAAGGAAAGCACTGCTCAGTTGGCGTTCGGCCAGGTCGATTCGAACCATCTGCTTGCTGGCATGGACATCGACACGCCGTTCATCTGCGCCATCAACGGGTATGCGATGGGGGGCGGCATGGAGCTGGCGCTGGCCTGCGACGTTCGCATCGCCTCTGACAACGCGCAGTTCGCGCTATCCGAAGTTCGCATCGGAAGCATTCCTGGCGCGGGTGGAACCCAGAACCTGCCCAGGCTAATAGGCCGAAGCGACGCGATGTTGATGCTGCTTACGGGCGAGCGCTTTGACGCACAGGAGGCCCTGCGCATGGGCTTGGTCAGCAAGGTCGTGCCTCAAGCGCAGTTGCTCGACACAGCATTGACGATCGCCGACCGCATCGCACAGAACGCGCCGCTGTCCGTGAGAGCCGTGAAGCGACTCGTTCGTGATGGCTCGTCCCTGCCCCTCGACCAGGCCATCGCAATGGAGAGCTACGTGTTCAGCATGTTGAGAGACACGGAAGACCGCATTGAAGGCAGGCGTGCGTTCCAAGAGAAGCGCCCACCTGTCTACCGAGGACGCTAAGGAGAACTGAAGGACCATGACCAACACATTGAAAGACAAAATTGCCATCGTTGGCGTCGGAGCGACGGCGCAAGGCAAGCTCCCGGGCTCTACCCCTATTACGCTCGGAACCGAAGCCTTCAAACGCGCGCTAGATGACGCCGGTTTGCACAAGGATCAGATCGACGGCTTGCTGACCATGCCCGGCACCACCTCGCCGGAAGCTTCGCTGAACTACCTGAGGATGGGCGAGACCTTGGGTATCGATCCAAAGTACACGGGCAGCATGACGATGGGCGGAGGCACGTGCGGCGCCCTGATCCAGAACGCAGCGATGGCGATCGAATCCGGGATGGCCGACTACGTTGCCTGCGTCTTTGCCGATACGGCACGTACCGGCAACTATCGGTTCTCGCGCGCCTCTGGCTGGGGCGATTCCTGGGGCATCTGGGGGATGTTCGGTGCTGCCGCAAACAGTGCCATTGCGGCAAGCCGGCATATGGCGCTGTATGGGACCACCAGTCGCCACCTTGGCAATGTCGCGGTCGCATGCCGGAAGCACGCTTCCATGAACCCGAACGCTGTGATGCGCGACCCCATCACCATCGATGACCACCAGAACTCTCGCTGGGTTGTCGAGCCGTTCCATCTGCTCGATTGCTGTTTGATCAGCGACGGTGGTGTGTGTGTGATTCTGACGTCGGCCGAGCGCGCCAAAGATCTGAAGCAAAAGCCCGTTCTGATCTCCGGCATGGGCCAGGCCTACACCACACAGAACATGGAGCGGGAAAACTGGTGGTACGTACCTCACCAGAAGGATGCCTTGGACCGCGCATTCGCAATGGCCGGCATGAGCGCCAAAGACATTGATGTCGCCCAGCTCTATGACAACTTCTCCATGAGCGTGATTCTCTGGCTGGAGCACGCCGGATTCTGCGGCGTGGGCGAAGGCGGTCCGTTCACCGAAGGTGGTCGGATCCAACTGGGTGGGCAGCTCCCCGTCAATACGGCCGGCGGGAACCTTTCGGAGTCGTACATGGAAGGCTGGCTCCATGTCGTCGAAGGCGTCCGACAAATGCGAGGTGAGTGCGGTGATCGCCAGGTGAAGGACGCGGAGACCTGCCTGGTGACCGGCCGCGGCATGACGCTTAACTGCTCGAACGCAATGATCTTGTGCCCCGCCTGAGGAGATTCACCAATGACTGAAACCTTGAACTACTCGAAGCCGCTTCCGTCCCTCGAGGCAAGCAACAAGCCCTTCTGGGACGCCGCGCGCTCCGGCAAGCTGGCACTGCAACACTGCGCCGATTGCGAGAAAGTACGGTACCCCATCAATCACGTCTGCCCGCATTGCCTTAGCGACCGGTTCGAATGGAAGGCAGTGTCTGGGCGAGGCACTGTCTACTCCAGCATCGTCTTCCACCAGGTCTACAACCAGGCGTTTGCAGGTGACGTACCGTACAACGTCTCCTTGATCCAGCTCGAAGAGGGCCCCCGAATGATCAGCAATGTGGTCGGGCTCCCTCCCAGTGAGGTCAAAGTTGGCGACCGGGTGCAGGTGGTCTTCGATCCGGTGACCCCGGAGATCTCGATCCCTCGCTTCCAACGCGCCGGCTAAGGAACGCGCAGTGTCACGCGAAAAACTTCCCTTTGTGCTGATGCGCGGAGGCACAAGCAAGGGCGTCTTTCTCAAGGAGGAGGACGTGCCTTCCGACAGGGCGAAGTTGACAGACCTGCTACTCGACCTGTTCGGCAGCCCGGATCGCCGTCAAATTGATGGCCTCGGCGGGGCCGACAAGCTGACCAGCAAGGCGGCAATCATCGGACCGCCGAGTCGAGGGGGTACCGATGTCGACTATCTGTTTGGCCAAGTAGGGACTGTCCGTCCTGAGGTGGACTACAACCTGAACTGCGGGAATTTGACCGCCGCGGTGGGCGTTTACGCGATTGAAGAAGGATTCGTGGCACCCGTGGAAGGGACGACCGTCGTCCGAGTTCACACGGTCAACACCAATCGCGTCGTTCGCGTTGAAGTTCCGGTGAAGCAGGGCAGGCCCGTCACGGTGGGCAATGCACAAATTGGTGGAGTTCCAGGTACAGGGGCTCCCATTTCACTCGACTTTGCCGAGGCAGTGGGATCAATCACGGGAACGCTGCTCCCTACCGGCAATGTTTTGGATCTCCTGGACGTGCCAGGCGTGGGCCACGTTGAAGCCTCCATCGTTGACGGTCCGAACCTGGCCGTTTACGTTCATCACTCATCGCTCGGAATGAGTGGCGTCGAATCTCCCGATCAAATCGATTCGAACGAAGAGCTCAAGGCGCGCATGGACGCGATTCGAAAGGTCGTGGCCTATCGCTGTGGACTGCGCGAATACTGGGACAGTCGACTGGCACCGTCGACGCCAATGCTCATCGTCCTGAGCGGTCCCCAGTCCTATCGCACTTGCACCCAGAGTGACTTGGTAGCTGCCGAGAGCTTCGATCTCGTCGTGCGCCAGTACGCTTCGGGCTCGGCCAGCAAGACTCTTGCAGGAACACTGACGGCGACAACTGGCGTTGCATGCCGGCTGCCAGGCAGTCTTCCCCACCGGCTGATCGCAGCCAACGATGCACGCCGCGGGGGTACGACGTTGACCTTCGGGCACCCCTCCGGGGTCATCAACGTAGACGCGGACCTCGAGTCGGACGGTTCCAAGGTCCGCAGGCTCGTAGTAATTCGAACCGCACGAAGACTCGCGGAAGGCAGTGCGTTCTTGAAGAGACCGTTCTGAGCTGAAGCGGCCGTAGCCTGTGGACGCCACCCAGTGCGCGTCCGTTCACCTCATCACAGATTGTTTGGCAAAAGGAGACTAAGAATGTCCATCGGTCGCGTAGAGCTTCCATCGCTCAAATCTCGTTGCTCCGAAGTGGAGTGGGAAACCCGCGTCAATCTGGCGGCGTGCTATCGCCTTCTCGAGCGGATGGGGCTCTCAGATCTGACCAACACGCACACAAGCGCGCGAATCCCAGGCACCGAGCATTTCCTGATCAATCCGTATCACTGGACGTTCGATGAGGTCACGGCCTCGAGCCTGGTGAAGATCGACATCGAAGGTCAGATCATTGACCGGGCCGCGGACGATCTCGACATCAATCCGGCGGGCTATGTCATTCACAGCGCAGTGCATCAGGCGCGCCCGGACGTGCAATGCGTCATTCACACCCACACGCGTGCCGGCACGGCACTCTCGGCCTTGAAGTGCGGCCTGCTGCCAATCAGTCAGAAGGCAATGCGATTCCATGGCCGGATTGCGTACCACCAGTACGAAGGCCCTGCAATCAATCTGGAAGAGCGAGCCCGGTTGCAGCGGCATCTTGGCGACAAGAACGCATTGATCCTCTTCAATCACGGGCTGCTCACTTGTGCAAGCACCACTGCTGAGGCGTTCAACGCCATGCTGTCGCTGGACCGCGCGTGCCAGATCCAGATAGACGCGATGAGTTGCAACACGGAACTCGAGACCCCAAGCGAGGAGATCCAGAACCTGACGGCGCGGCTCTTTGATCCCACCGTGCGACGGCCGTATGGGGTGAAGGAGTGGCCGGCCATGCTGCGCATGCTCGATCGCAAGGATCCGAGCTTTCGCGATTGAGCGCGAGAGCTGCCACACCGAAGAACAGGGGAGTGGAGAGCGGTGGCGTTCCCCTCGTCCAGAACAAGGAGACTGTTGTGACTTCAAGAGAAATGCTGGTCCGTCGCAGGCTGCTTGGTGCCGCCGCCGGCGTTGCTGGCTTAGCGAGCCTGGGCGTACAAGCTCAGCCGGTAAAGCGGCCCGTAACGGTGTACTGCGGCTTCCCGCCAGGTGCGGCAGTAGATACGGTTGCCAGGTTGGTGACCAGCAACCTCGAGGGTCTGGGAAACCTCATCGTTGAGAACAAAGCAGGTGCCGGTGGGGTGCTCGTAGCCGGCATCGTAGCCCGAGCCGAGCCCAATGGAAGTGTCCTGCTGTTCTCGGCTTACGCGGGGTTGGTCACGGCGAAGGCCGTTGGCAGATCGGACGTGGTCGACCTGACCGAGGAGCTGACGCCCATCGCCTACATCGGCCCGAACACGAACTTGATTGTTGTTCGCGCAGGTCTGCCAGTTACCGACTTCAAGAGCTTCCTGGCCTACGCGAAGACCGCCCCGAATGGCCTCACGGTCGGGACGAATGGGATTGGCGGCTCCTACCACTTAGGACTCGAGCAGCTCAACGCGCTCGCTGGCGTCAAGTTGATACACGTCCCGTACAAGGGCGGGGGACCGGCAATGCAGGACATGCTGGGCGGACGACTTGATGCGATGTTTGCCACGTACTCTCTCGCCAAGCCGCACATGGCCGCGGGAAAGCTGCGACCGATCGCTGTAGCGAACAACGTGAGGTTTCCCCAGCTCCCAGACCTACCCACGGTCGCGGAGTCCGGATTCCCGGGGTACAGCATCGACGGCGGGATGGGTTTCTTCGCGCCGCGAGGGGTTCCCGCCGAAGTCGTCAAGTCGGTAAATGACGCGGTGGCCAAGTTGCTGGCAGAAGCCCGCTTCAGGGAGCGCCTGTTAGCCGAAGGCGTGATTCCCACACCCATGGCGCCATCCCAGTTCAAGGTGCATTTGAACGCGGAAGTCGACAAGGCCCGAGACATCATCAAGAAGAATCGAATTCAGTTGACGGAATGAAGGAGTTGTTGTGCAGCCTCTCTCTTTGATGTTGCCGGCCGACTTGGCGAGAGAGTTCAGGGCCGAGTTGGACGGCTTGATCGGGCGGCCGTGGCGCGTCGTCGACCCAAAAGACGAGGACGCTGACCTGCTCTCTGCAGAGATTGGTCTCTTCAGCAGATCGACGTACGCGAACTCCAACCGAGCTGAACTGGCGCCTGCCGCGCAACGAGTGGTGGAGGCGGTAAAGCGCTCGCGCAACCTTGCGTGGCTCCACGTCTTCTCTTCTGGAATCGACAACCCGATCTACCACGACGCTATCAAGCGAGGCCTGCGAGTATCCACTTCGACTGGCGGATCAGGAGCCACAGTTGCGCTCACCGGCTTCACCGGCCTTCTGGCCCTGGCGCGGGGCATGCCGCGTTGGATTGCGGCGAAGCAGGACAGGGCGTGGTCTCCGGTTCACGGGGAGGCTGCGCCCCCGAGCTTGGAGAAGCAAACGGCAGTGGTGGTGGGTACAGGCGCGATTGGCGTCGAGTTCGCGCGCCTTTGCCAAGCCGTAGGCCTCCAGTGCATTGGCGTGCGGCGCGGAAGCGAACCTGTAGCACCATTCAAGAAATGTGTTCCGATCGAACAACTTTGGAATGTCCTTGAGTTGGCCGATTGGCTTGTTCTGGCGTGTCCTCTCACTTCGGCCACCCGGCGGCTAATCGACGCCCGAATGTTGGCGCGCCTGCCTCGAAGCGCCCAACTCGTCAACGTCGCCCGCGGTGGAGTAGTGGTCGAGAAAGACCTCGTTGAGGCACTGCGGGAACAAACCATCGCTGGCGCCTACCTCGATGTCTTCGAGGTCGAACCTTTGCCTGCGGACTCGCCACTTTGGGACATGCCGCAAGTGATCTTGTCCCCGCACAATGCCGCGGCAAGTCGCGACTATGACCAGAAAGTGATGCAGGTCTTCCTGAAGAATCTTGAGCTCTATCTTGCTGGGAAGCAGTTGCTCAATGAGGTTGCGCTAGAGAGGATCTTCTAGAGGACCTGGACACGCCGTCCTTTGCTGCGACGTGCAGACTGAATGCGCAGTGACCGGCGAGTCTGCCGCCAAGACGCCGCGCCTCCCTCAATCAATGCTCCTCGTAGGGGAGTACCCCACCGATAACCAGTTGAAGCGCGTCAAGCGCTGGTAGCAACATTCATGTCCGAAGCAATTTCATCGAGCCTCAAACGGCCCAATCTGCTGCAGCAAGCCTGCCTCATCGACGGTGCATGGGTTCGCGCCGACGAGGGCGAGACCCTGGACGTTGTCGATCCGGCGACTGCTGGTCTGCTTGCACGGGTTCCGCGAATGGGGCGCGTGGAAACGGAGCGGGCGATTGCAGGGGCAGCGGAGGCGATGCAGGCATGGAGCGGCCGTACGGCTCGTGAACGTGCCCAAGTGCTGCGCCGGTGGTCAGATCTCATGCTCGCAAACCAAGAGGACCTAGCCAAGCTCATGACACTGGAGCAGGGCAAGCCTCTGGCTGAGTCACGCAGTGAGATTGCGTATGCGGCGTCCTTTCTTGAGTGGTTCGGCGAGGAGGCCAAGCGCGCGGACGGCGAGGTTCTTCAACCGCAGCGCTCTGGCCAGCGCATTGCGGTGATCAAGCAGCCCGTTGGGGTTTGCGCTGCCATTACGCCATGGAATTTTCCTGCGGCCATGATCACCCGCAAGGTGGGGCCGGCCCTTGCAGCTGGTTGCACCATTGTGGTCAAGCCGGCAGAACTCACGCCGCTGAGTGCATTTGCGCTCGGAGTTCTCGCCCTCGAAGCCGGCGTTCCGCCTGGAGTTCTGCAGATTCTCACGGGTGATGCGGCAGCTATTGGTCGTGCGCTTTGCAGAAGTGAAACCGTTCGAAAGCTCAGCTTTACGGGTTCGACCGGTGTGGGGCAGCTACTCATGCAGCAGTGCGCCCCCACGGTGAAGAAGCTCTCGCTCGAGCTCGGCGGCAACGCACCACTGCTCGTTTTCGATGACGCAGACTTGGAGACTGCGGTGGAAGGCATCCTCGCATCCAAGTTCCGAAACACCGGTCAGACCTGCGTGTGCGCGAATCGGATCTATGTGCAGGATGGTATTCACGATGCTCTGGTTGAGCGTTTGACTGAACGTGTGCGTGCGCTAGCCGTTGGTCCCGGATTGGAAGCTGGCGTGGCACAGGGGCCACTGATCGACGAGAGAGCGGTAGCGAAGGTCCAAGCGCACGTTGACGATGCACTCGCGGGCGGCGCGAAACTGCGCACCGGTGGCGGCCCTCATCCCGCGGGTGGGAACTTCTACTTGCCAACCGTCCTGAGCGGCGTAACCCATGACATGCGCGTCGCGCGTGAGGAAACGTTTGGTCCGCTTGCCCCGGTCTTCAGCTTCGAAACCGAGGAGCAAGCGATTGCCATGGCCAACTCGACTGAGTTCGGCCTGGCGGCGTACCTTTTCACTGAAGATCGTCGCCGCATCTGGCGCGTCAGTGAGCAGCTGGAGTGCGGCATGGTGGGGGTGAATACGGGTCTCATTTCCAATGAGGTAGCCCCCTTTGGAGGCGTCAAGCATTCGGGGCTTGGACGCGAAGGCTCGCGCCATGGTCTGGATGAGTATCTGGAGTTGAAGTACCTGTGCATGCAAGACTGAAGCAGGCAGAGGTCGGAGTGAGGCAGCTGCGAGGATTGATGTTCCGCGACCTCAAAGAGTTCCGTTCTTGAATTCAGGAGTCAACCTATGAAGGTATTGGTGGCAGTCAAGCGCGTGATCGACGCGAACGTGAAGGTTCAAGTGAAGGGCGATGGCTCCGGCGTGGACATCGCCAACGTCAAGATGAGCATGAACCCCTTCGACGAGATCGCGGTCGAAGAGGCGGTGCGCCTGAAGGAAAAGGGCGTGGTCACCGAGATCGTCGCGGTCTCCTGCGGCGAGGCCAAGTGCCAGGAGACGCTGCGCACGGCCATGGCCATCGGCGCCGACCGAGCCATCCTGGTGGAAACCACCGAGGAGCTGCAGCCCCTGGCGGTGGCCAAACTTCTGAAGGCCCTGGTCGAGAAGGAACAGCCGTCGCTGGTCATCCTGGGCAAGCAGGCCATCGATGACGACGCCAACCAGACCGGCCAGATGCTTGCGGCACTGGCGGATCTGCCGCAAGCGACGTTTGCCAGCAAGGTCGAAGTGGCCGGCGACAAGGTCAACGTGACCCGTGAAGTCGACGGCGGCCTGGAAACCATCTCCCTGGGCCTGCCCGCAGTCATCACCACCGACCTGCGCCTGAACGAGCCGCGCTACGTGACTTTGCCCAACATCATGAAGGCCAAGAAGAAGCAGCTCGACACCGTGAAGCCCGAGGACCTGGGCGTGGACGTCAAGTCGCGCCTGAAGACCCTGAAGGTCTCCGAGCCCCCGAAGCGCGGCGCCGGCATCAAGGTGCCCGACGTCGCCACCCTCGTGGACAAGCTGAAGAACGAAGCCAAGGTGATCTGAGGCCAAAAGAAGGAAGACACGACATGACCGTACTTGTTATTGCCGAACACGACCACGCCACGCTCAAGCCGGCGACCCTGAACACCGTGACCGCAGGCATCGCTTGCGCGAGCGGCGATGTCCACGTGCTGGTGGCCGGCGCCAACGCCGCCGAAGCCGGCAAGGCCGCTGCGCAGGTGGCAGGTGTTGCCAAGGTGATCGTGGCCGACAGCCCATCTCTCGCTGAGAACCTCGCCGAGAACGTCGCCGCCCAAGTCCTGGCGATCGCCAAGAACTACAGCCACATCCTGTTCCCGGCCACGGCCAACGGCAAGAACGTCGCCCCGCGCGTGGCCGCCAAGCTGGATGTCGCGCAGATCAGCGACATCACCAAGGTCGTCTCCGTCGACACCTTCGAGCGGCCCATCTACGCGGGCAACGCCATCGCCACGGTGCAAAGCGCCGACAAGGTGAAGGTGATCACCGTGCGTACCACCGGCTTCGGCGCTGCGGCCAAGGAAGGCGGCAGCGCCTCGGTGGAAAACGCCGCTGGCGTGGCCGACTCGGGCAAGAGCGCCTTCGTGGGCCGTGAAGTGACCAAGAGCGAACGCCCTGAGCTGACGGCCGCAAAGATAATCGTCTCCGGTGGCCGGGCGCTGGGCAGCGCCGAGAAGTTCCAGGAAGTGATGGCGCCGCTGGCCGACAAGCTGGGTGCCGGCCTGGGTGCCAGCCGCGCCGCGGTGGACGCGGGCTACGCCCCCAACGACTGGCAAGTGGGCCAGACGGGCAAGATCGTGGCCCCGCACCTGTACATCGCTGCGGGCATCTCGGGTGCCATCCAGCATCTGGCCGGCATGAAGGATTCGAAGGTGATCGTGGCGATCGACAAGGATCCGGAAGCGCCGATCTTCTCGGTGGCCGACTACGGCCTGGAAGCCGACCTGTTCACGGCCGTTCCGGAACTGGCTCGCGCGATCTAGGGTATGGGTGCGTCGGCAGTCCTGGTACTGCCGATGCATTCGTTCGGTCCTGCGGTCTTTCCAGGTCATTCAGTCTGCAGTCGCGACATCAGGTGAGAGCGTAGGTGCTGCGCAACAAGGGCTACGGCCTGTCGGTTGGTACGTTGGTACCGCGATTGCGCCAAGCCAACCAAATCTGCGCGCTGGGTAGTTGCCACTCCGGTAGTAGCCGTTGTAATCGACCGGTGGCGGCGTAGATCCCAAGCTCAAGCTCGCCCAGCTTGCGTACGACCAGATCTTCTGGCTGATCGTGTCGCTGCAACGCTGATGTCACAAGGACGTGCATCGTTGACGGCAGCTTCGGCTCCGGCATCAGGATGATTTCAGCCATCGGCGCGAAGTCCGAGCGCCGCGCCCGGTCGTCGGGAACCTGCATGTACTCAAAGAAGCCGCTCGGAGCGTCATTCCGCATTCGACCCCCGACAAAGATTGTCGAGCGATGCTTGGATACGTCGTGAAGGTCCATGATCTGAGCGATCAGTTCCCTGCTGTCCTTCCAGTGGCGCTGAAGCTCTGGAAAAAAAAGCTCATACCCCTTCACTGGCGCCCTCGAATCGCTCCCAATGATGTTCGTGGGCGCGATGGCACGCAGGGCTTTTTCACTGGTGATGTCAACAAACTGGTCTGGCGCAAAGCCGTAGCCCAGTGCGTTCAACGCATAGGTGAAGCACTCCAATGCGGAGTCCATGTGAAAGAAGATGGTGGCAAGGTGATATTCCGGCTCTTCAGGGTGGCGAAGGCGCGGCTGCCATTCGTGCACCTGCCTGTAGTGAGTTTCGACCCCGAGCAGCCGGGAGCCGAAGCCATTGAGGCCCTTCCGAAAATTGGAGAACCATTTTCCGGGGTTTCCAAGGTTGTACTCCTGCCTTGCCAGCAAGGCGTACTGATCCAGTTCCCCGCAGGGTCGGAGGCAAAAGTCCAAGTCGTAGTGATCGGATCCAGACAATGACATCTCCTAGCCTTCGTTGATGCAGTTCGCCTCTCGCGGATGCGGCGCTGGTTCGGGATCCTAGTTCATCGATCTGCTGACTTGATCTTCAGTAGGTCCACAATCGCGCACCCACGTGCCTGTTAGCGCTTGGGCGACTTGCTGCAATGCCTGCGCTTGGATCTGCGGTACGCGCTCCCGCGTGCAGTGCAGTTGCATGGCGTACTCCTCCAAGCTCGTTGGCTCGCACGCATACATACGCAGCAGCGGATGCGCCGCGGGGCGGGCCACCGTCTTGCTGATCATGATCAGCCGGCCTCAGCGCCAGATCGACTGGCTGCAAACCGTGTGGGGCGGACCTAGCGGTGTTTGGTCGGCAACCTGGAGTGGAGCAGTCGTAATTCTTGGATCGGTCGAAAGACCGCAACCAGTTGCGGATTCAACCGGTAGTAGCCTCTACCCAGACGACAAGCACGACCTGTCGGCTGGGTCCAATCTCAGCGCCCTGCCGAAGCCATCAGCCTCGGCAATTCCGTTCCACCCTCCGGCACCGGATGCCGCGTGGCATTCAATATCAGCGACACAAACCCAAAATATCCCATCGTCGCCAACAGGTCCAGCACGCTGACTTCGCCGAACCTGACGACGGCCTCATCGTAGGTCGCATCACCGACGTCCTTGTCATGGAGAAGCTCGGTGCAGAAGCGATACACCAGCGTCTCGTCCGCTGACAGGCCCTGAGGATCTCGCCCTTCGCCGATGGCATCGACAGTCGACTGAGCCACCCCTAGTTCGACCGCCAGCTTTCCGTGCGCGTGCCACTCGTAGCGCGCCGCCCAGAAGCGCGCGACGATCAGGATCGCGAACTCGCGCAGCATTGGCGGCAGCGAGTTCTCGAAGCGGATGCTGTCGCCCAGTTGACGCACCCGGTCCGCCAGGCGTGGGTTGCGCAGCAGCGCCGCGAACGGGCCGCGGATGCCGCGGCGCGGCCCCTGCAGCAACTCCTGGGCGACCACATTCTGTTCTGGCGTCAGGCCATCGAGGGGAATTGGCGAAAATCGGGAAGCTGACATGAGCTCTTTCCTTGTTGGCGCGTCGGTATTTCAGGCTGGTACCCAGGGCAAGGTCGCCTGGTAGGCGAACTCGGTCTTGACGTCGATGACGACCGGCAGTTCGGAAGCCATGGCCCGGTCGAATGCGGCGCTGAAATCCTCCGGCCGCTCGACCGTGATTCCGAGGCAGTCGAAGGACTCGGCGATCCGCGCGAAGTCGGTCTCACGGTAGACGTAGCAGTCGGACTTGCGACCCTCGGGGCGTCCCTGATAGGCAATGTCTAGGTTGCGCACGCCCTGCGACAAGCAGTGGTTGTTGTTCACCACCGTGATGGTCTTGAGGCCGCAGCGACGCGCGGTCTCCAACTCCGGCAAGTGGTAGGAGAAGCCACCGTCGCCGGTGAAGCAAACCACCGGGCGGTCGGGCGCGGCCGCCTTCGCGCCGATGGACGCCGGAAACGACCACCCCAACGAGCCGGCCGCGCGCAGGTAGGTTTGCGCCGGGTGGCGCAGAAAGACGTAGTTGCCTGTCCAGAGCGCTGCATAGCCGGTGTCGGCGACCAGGATCGCGTTCGCGGGCAGCACCCGCGTCAGTTCCCGACACAAACGCTGCGGCCTCATCGGGAAGGCGTCGCTCTCCAGCTCAGCCTGGGCGGCGGCCCGCCAGTCATCGACGAAACGCTGGGTGTGCGCCAGCCAGTCGTCGTGCCGCGCCGGCGAGGCGGCGACCGCCAGGGCCTCCAGCCCGGCGCGGACATCGCATTGCAGCCCAATGCAATCGGGATAGTTGCGACCGATCTCGACCGGATCGAGGTCGATTTGTATTACCGCCTTGTCAGGCCGTGGCAGCTTCCAATTGCCTGTGGTGTGGTCGTTGGTGTTGCTGCCGGCGAAGATCACGAGGTCGGCTTCGTCGACGGTATGGTTGGCGCAACTGCGGCCATAGAGCCCGACCATGCCGCGCGACAACGGGTCCTGATCGACCACCATTGTCTTGGCGTCGAGTGTGGTGACGATCGGCGCTTGGATGCGTTCGGCCAGCGCGCGAAGGGCACCCCCAGCACCCGAGATCACGACTCCGCGGTCGGCCACGATCACCGGTCTTTGCGATCGTGCGATCGCTGTTGCAGCCCGAGCGACCGCCGCGCCATCGGCGCCCGGCCGGAAGGCCGGTACCGCCGCATGCGCGGCGTCGGCACGCAGGTCGAACTCGGCCTCGAAAGGCGTCAGGGCGTCGCCTGTCAGGCCGGCGACGTCGACATGCACCGGCCGCGGCGTCGCGGTCGTCGTTTCGCGGAAAGCCTGGCGAATGAGGTGCGGCATCTGCTCGATCACCTCCATCTGCGCATGGAACTTGGTGACAGGCGCGTACAGGCCGCCGTGCACCACCTCCTGGTAGGCATTGCGATACTGCATTGCAGCGACGTGGCGGCCGCTGAATGCGATGACTGACGAATGCCCGAGGTACGGGTCCTGCAGCGACGCCGCCAGATTGGCCGCGCCCACCGATTGCGCCATGCAGATGCCGGGACGCCCGGCAATCCGCGCATAACCGTCGGCCATGTAGCCGACGCCCTTCTCGGAATGGCCGAGGATGCGCGTGATGCCCACGTCCTCCATCTCGGCCAGCGCCCGCCGCAGCACTGCGTCCATGAAAAACACGTGGCTGACGCCGTAGGCTTTCAGCAAGCGCGCGAAGCAGCGCGCGCCCGTCATTTTCTCGGTCATATTCGTTTTTCGTCTAGGCCTGCTTCATTCGGCGTGGATATTGAATTTGCGCAGGATCTCGCCGTATCGCGCCACGTCGTCCTTGACCTGGGTCGAGAACTCCTGCGGCGAGCTGCCGTCCGGGATGTAGCCGGCTGCGACGTTGACCAGAGTCTGGCTCAAGGCCGGCTGCTGCAACGCCTTCTTCACTTCCGCGTGCAAGCGCTCGGTGACTTCGGGCGGCGTGCCCGCCGGTGCGAACAGACCCATCCAGGTGCCCTGGAAAACGAAGTCGGGCACCCCCGCCTCCGCCATCGTCGGGACGTCCGGCAGGTCCGGCAACCGCTTCGAGCCTGTGAAAGCGAGTGCCCGCAGCTTGCCCGAACGGATAAAGGGCATGACGATGCCCGGCGGCATGATCGCCAGTTGCGCGTCGCCGGCGATCACCGCGTTCAGCGACGGTGCGCTGCCCTTGTAGGGCACGTGCAGGAAGTGCGTGCCGGCGCGCTGATTGAAGAGCTCGGATGCGATGTGGATCGTGTTTCCGACACCCGGCGAGCTGTAGGCGAGCTTCTGGGTCTTGTCGAGTGCGATCAGCTCCTTGAGCGTCTTGGCCGGAACGTCGGCGTTGACGATGACCACGAATCCCGCACCCTGCATCAGCCCGGAGATCGGCGCGAAGTCCTTGATCACGTCGTAGCGCAGGTTTCTGTACATGCCGGCATTGAGTGCGAACGACGCGGTGACCGCGAGCAAGGTATAGCCGCCCGGCGCCGACCTTGCGACATACTCGGTGCCGATGATGCCGTTGGCGCCGCCCCGGTTCTCGACGATCACGTTCTGGCCCAACTGCGCGCCGAGCACGGCGGCCAGTGGCCGCACCGCGACATCCAAGGTGCCTCCGGGCTCGAAGGGCACGACGATCTTGATCTGCTGCTTCGGATAGCCTTGCTGCGCGGCTGCCGGCATCACCGTCACGAACGCCGTCCACACGAGCGCCATAGCCAACCCGGCCGTGCGCTTCAGCCGTGAAAGAACTCGCTCAGGCGGGCACATTCTCGACCCCGATCGTGAACTTCCAGCCCAGGCTCTCGAGCTTGTCGACCATGCCCTGGCCGTAGCGTTCGGCGATGGCAGCCGCCGTCGACGGCACGCGATCGACATCGTCGAATTCTTCGCGCTGGCCCTGGATGATGACCATCAGGTGTGCATCCTCCGTTGAACGGTTGATGAAGCGTCGCGTGACTCTGGGCGGCATCGCGATCAGATCGAAGGTGTCGAGCACAGTCGATTCCTCCCCAGCGTCGCCCCACTGGATCTCCCAGCGGCCGGTCAGCGGCATGAAGGTCTCGTGGGTGCGATAGTGCACGTGCAGACCGGGGCCCTGGTCCGGCGGACAGGTCGCGATGCCGAGCCGGAAGACGCCAGCATCGCCGCCCTCGACCGCGGGCTTCGGCGACAGCTGCCCAGGCAGCGGACCGGGCGACATCACATTGCGAGTCGTCTTCGCCATGATCATCTCGAGCACATCGGGCGGGATGCCCTTCTCCTCCAGGTGCAGCTTCTTGACAGGGACAACGTCCTTGAAACGTGCGATGTTTTTCTTCATTTCTTCCTGCGTCGGGGTCCAGCGTTCCATGGCGATCGTCTCCTTCGGTGAATGGGATGAGAAAGGGCAAATCAACGGCGCTGCACGGCACTCATGCCCTCAGAAAGCCCGCGGCGGCCTGCGACGCCGTTTGCAACGCGTCGAGCGCCGGGGCCAGCGAACCGCTCCACATGACGAAGCCATGCGGAAGACCGGGATAGCGGACCAACTCGTGCGGAACGCCTGCCGCGCTCAGTCTCGCTTCCAACTCGAGCGTGTCGGTGATCAGCGGATCGTCCTCGCCCGCCCCGAGCCAGACAGGCGGCAGGCCGTGCATCTCACCTAGGAGCGGCACCGCGCTCGCATCGTCGGACGTTCCTTCGTGGCCGAGATACTGCTGCCAGACCCACTGCGAATAGGCACGAGCGGTCGGCTTCGGTCCGCCGGCGTTGGTGTAGAAGAGCACGAGACCGGCCGGCGCGGGCTCGTCCCGGTCGCGCAGCGCCATCGCCGCAGACAGGCACAGCGTAGCGCCCGCTGACTCGCCGAAGATTACCGGCGAGCCGGGATCCCGCAATTCGTGCTCGGCGCCCTGCTCGCGCAGCCATCGCAAGGTCGTGAGCAGTTCGTCGCGCTGGATTGGAAAGCGATGCTCGGGCGTGCGCCGATAGTCCACGCCCAGGACCGCGCAGCCGCTGAAGATCGCTAACTGGATCATCGTGCGGGCGTGCGAATCGAGCGATCCCGCCCACCAGCCTGCACCCCGTACGAAGACGATCACCGGCAGCGAAGTTCCGGCCGTCGGCCGGTACAGACGCAGACCAATGTCGCCGACCGGCCCCGGAATGCGCAGATCGAGTGCCTGCGCGATTGGCGGCAGATCGAGGTTGAAATGGGCGAAATAGGCATCCTGCAGGGCGCGCGCCTGCGGCATTGCAAGTGTCAGCGGGTCAGCCGCCTTCACGCCGGCATCGGCCATGGCGCGAGCCGATTCGAAATAGGTCTGAAACATGTGTCTCCGTGGAATTCTTGACCCCAGTTTAGGCAGAGGCGCGCATATGCGCCATAAAGTGCGGTGCATGCTGATAATGCAAGATCATGGATAACATCGATCTGAAACTGCTGCGTGCGTTCGTCGTCTTCATGACCGAGAAGAGCGTTTCACGCGCAGCCGAGCGGCTGGGCGTCAGTCAGCCCGCCGCAAGTCATTCGCTGGCGCGGCTGCGGGAATTGTTCGGCGATCCACTCCTGCTACGCTCGCGCGGCGTCATGGTGCCGACCGAGCGCGCGATCAGCCTCGAGGTCGCCGTACGACGAATGCTCGGCGACTACGATGAAATGCTCTCGGACCGGCGAACCTTCGACCCGGCGCAGTCTCGTCGCACCTTCATCATGAGCGCGCCCGAATACGCCGAGCACCTGCTGATGCCTGGTATTGCAAAGCGGCTTCGGCACGACGCCCCCGGCGTTCGGATCGAGATCCGGGCCCCTGACCGCGACCGCGGCTACGAATTGCTCGAAAGCGGACAGCTCGACCTTCGTATCGCTTGGCTGCCTCAGCCGCCGGTGTCGTTGCGCTCCATGCAGTTGTTTCAGGACCGCATCGTCTGCATCGCTCATCGCGACCATCCGACGATCCAGGGCAGCCTGACCCTGCCGCAATACCTCACGGCGGCGCATGTGCGTCCGCTCGGCAGCGGCCGCACGACAACCGGTCGAGTCATCGACGCTGCGGTGGAGCGCCAGGGCAAAGGGCGCAAGCTCGATCTGGCCTTGCTGGTCCAGAGCTTCCTGACGATTCCCTTTCTCATGGACGGCGCCGACCTCATCGCCACGCTGCCGCTCAAGCTGGCGCAGCAGTTCCAGCAGCAGCACCCCTTGCAGATCCTCGAGACACCGCTGCGTTTGCCGCGGGTCCGATATGCGGCCTATTGGCACGAGCGTTGCCAGAAGGATCCGGCGCACCGCTGGCTGCGCGGCATCATCGCGGACACTGCGGCCGCCGTCGCCGTTGAGCCGACGTCCGCCGCAGCGTAGCCGAGAGTGGGTCGATCGACGACAGCCGGACCCAATCTCAGATCGTCCTGCCAGAAGCGGCTTGAGCAAGCCCGCAGGAGCTACCAAAGAGGTCGTCCTCGAAGCGGGCACCGATCTCTGCTGAGTGCGAAGTCACGAACGCTCCGCGAAGTGACTGCAGGATCCACTATCGTTCGCCATGGTTGCCGGTCCCCTGTCCGCTCTTCGCGGCGACAAGTCGCTCCGGGTTCACGCAAGCCCGTCGGCTTGGCATGTGGGGTCGGCTTCGCAGCGATAGCGGGCGTACAGCCTTTCGATGCTGAACTTCCATTTGCCACCGCAGTCCGGCCGGTCAGGCGATCGGAGAGGTTTCTTCCAACGTGGTGACGCCGCTCTCGTAGATAGATGCGCACCTACGACACAGAACCGCCAGATACTCAAAGTTCTCCACTCGAGTTCTATCGGGCTCGAACGTCAGTTCGCACTGGGAATAGGTTGTATGAAAGGCGGCCATATCAACAGGACCATTGCAGCGCGCACAACGCTCGATCGGACCAATAGTCGGAGGTATGGCTGGCACAGGAACACGCTCAGCTGACATCAGTGCCGCCAAGCCGTTCCGGCGGCAGCGCCACGAGCAGAACACACCAATTCCCTCCGCTTCGACGATTTCTACCTCGGGAAGTCTGCCTTCTGTGTAGAAGTGCACCTTCTCCTGCGCGCGGGTGACGTCGAAGAGCAGGCGCTCGAACTGCAAATTGCAGGTCATGCAGTAGAAATCCAAGGGAGCATCATCTTCAACCATGACTCACTCCAGTGCACGTGGTCTCGAATGATGCGCTCGTCAACGACGGTCCCGCAAGAGACGCAATTCTGAGGACTCGAGCGCGCGCGCACTGGGGCAGACGGCCGGGAGCGCGACCCTTTCTCCACGCGGCGTCCTGGTCGAACTGCCCGACAGCGATCGCGTCCAATGCATGCCTCTCGCTCGTTCGTCATTCAATTCTTGGAATCACGCGCTACGTCGCTCGCGAGTCCTCCAAGGCTAAGCCCCACACGGCAACTGCGCAGCGAGAGCCGACCTTCAGCGGTGCATTTCTTGTCGACCGCTTCCTGCCGATCTGCGGCCATTCCCTGCGCCCGACTCCGTTGTCGCTGCTAGTCGTCGAGTAGGTGCCCGAAGCAGAAATCAAGGCTACAAGAGTGTCGACGAGGAAGCGTAGTTCGCCTTGGCAGTTCCTCCTGCAGCAGCAAGGAGGCGGGGGCGGAGGCGCACGCTCAGTTCCGGGAGCCGTTGGTCAGGTAATCACGGTAGCAGGCGCGGCCCTTGCCGACGCTGGAAGGAGCAGCTGCGGCACACGGCTTCGCCTCATTGCGATGAAGAAGCGTCCCGTTCAACCACTCCGTCTTCGGCTGCACGTTTCAGCGGCCCCACAAGGAAAAATAGTTCGGGCGGAAACTGGCGATTGAAGAAGTCATGGATTGACTCCCGGCTACCATCCCATTCCGGTTGGCCGTACATGGACGCTATGTCGCGATACTTCTCAGCGGCGCGCCAATTTCCAAGCTTGCCTGCAAGAGCGGCCATCTCGTTCACGACGAACTTCACGACGTCTCGATCGCGCCCGAAACCCCATTCGTAGGCCGACTGGTATCGATCGAGCGCCTCGACGTATCTGGCATTGAGCGCTAAATACCGCCCCCACAGCCACCCGAGGGTGTGGCGGGTTTGGTCCGCGATCGGCTCCCACGTCACCCGCTGCCGCTCCAGCATTTCTTCGATCGCAAGCGGATCTCGCGGTGCATCCAGCCGATAGAGTGCCTCCTTGATCTTCCAGAACGGCCTGTCCGGTCCGATGCTCAGCTTTGTGCCAGCGCACCATCCGACGGCCTTCCGAATCTCGTGAAACTGCTCGGTGACTGGCGCCTTCGACTCGTACAGGACCCGATTTAGGATGTGCGATCGATGCTCCAGTGATGTCTTCGCCAGCAGGCGGGCGACCAGAACCCATTGGCGGGTTCCAGCGTCGCGAGACATGCCAAGAGCCTCCAGGATCTCATTACAGGACTCCAGCGTCGGGACGTTGGACCCGTTCAGCCATTCGCGGAGAGTCTGCTCGCAGTTCTCTGGATCGATGTTGTGGCGTTCCGCGCGGAATTTCCAGATCAGCCGGTGGTCGTCAGCACCTCTTACGCAGAGCCCTCTGAGGAATCGCGCGAAGGGCGACTTGTCTTCTAAAAGTGACTTCAGGTCTGTCACATGGAAGATGATGTTCAACGGCTGCAGACACGCCGCAGCTGCCGCCGAAAACAGCGTTGGCCAGAGGATCTTCTCGACGACCTCCTCGCGCGTCAGCAGGGTCACGTCCGCCTTGCCGATAGTCAATGCGTAGTGCTCAAGGACGCGGCGGATTTGTGCGAACGTGAGAGATGCGTACAACTCACTGTTCGTGTGCTTGGCGAGGCGGCTCTCCAACTCCACCAAGATTTCAAGGGGGAGCGACGCGGGACGCAGCGCGGGCCTCTTCCTGTCGTCCTTTAGCGCTTTCAGGTCTGCATATAGCTTGCTATCCTCATCGGAGTTCGACGAGACCAAGCCGCTTCGAATCGCGCATTCATGGACGATCTCACCCAGAAGCGGGAACGGTGTGATGGGAAATCTTTTCTTCATGAGGCTGTTCGACAGGGCCCTCCTAAGCCCTCTCGCTACGTCGTCACTTCTGTTTCTGAGGGCGCTGGTTGTGAGCCGCTGCCCGGGCTGCACGGGCCTCAAAGCCACCCGCTGGGATTTGGCCGTTCCCCGCGCGAGCGGCGGCCCGGTAGATTCTGGCGACCGCCTCGGTCGTCATGGGAACGGGCTTGGGACCGGGGTTCGATGCGGGTGCTGCTTTCCTTCGAGACATGCTCAATCCTTTCATGAATTCGCCGCACATGCGACGGGACGGAGCGTAAGGAATCTGTGTGCCGCCGTCAGGGGGGGAGATTCGGAAAAAGGCCTGGATCGACCATTCACGGCTTGGCCGCTTATCGATCGAATGGGCTGATCCGCTCAGAAGCCAGACGGCAAGTCTCAGCCGAGCGCAGCCCTTCACGGAATACGCGGACACGCCGACTTGGAGGGCTCGACTGCTGCGGCGTTCCCTGGCGGGGGTGTCCGCTCGTGGCCGACACGAGTAGTCCAAGTCGACTTGCCCGACTGAACGCCCGTCCCTCTTCGGGCCGCCGCGGATTGGCGCCGATACGGGCGCGTTATCGCCCAACGCGCGCCCCGAGGCTCACCCGTCCATTGCATTCACACACAGAACACCCGTCGCCACCCGGCAGGTCTCAGGCTTTTGTGGGGCCGTATCCCAACTTGTTGTTGGCCAGGTGAATCACATCGCTGGTTAGCAAGCGCTCAATCATCCCTTGCACCTTGTGCGGAACCGGTGCGGGGCCGAACTTGGTTTGAATGTGATGCTTCAGCGCCGACAGGCTCTTAGGGCGATTGGCAGCGTTCAGGTCCTTCAGCAGGTCCCGATACGTCGCGATCAGCGGCTTTTCGGCGGACCTCTTTTTGACAGCCGGTGGCGGTGACGACTTGCCGTTTGCATCCACCGCGTGCTGCGCTGCCGGCTTTGCGCTACTTGCCGCCTTCTTTTTGGGAACTGCCACCGGCTTGCCCTGCTTGGTCGGTGCGGGTGTGGGAGGCTTGGAAGTCGCAGTGATTGTGGCCGCCCCACCTGTCGTCGCCTTCTTGGTCGCTGTGGCCGGCAGCGCCTTCATGCGCTGGATGGAGAACGCGAGTGTTCGTGCGTGAGCGATTGGCGGGTCGTAGCCGGTGTCCTTGGCCAGCACCACGAACCGCCCCTGGGGGTGCTTGGCGGCGAGATAGCCCAGGTAGAACACCAGGTGAAAGTCCAGAGAGTTCGAGCCCGATCGCGAAATGGGGATAAGCGTCGAGCGTGGGCTGTTGAGTTCGAAATCAGCCTTGCGCTTGAGCTGGTGCGGGCCATAGAAGACCCATGCGTGGCCTTCGCCTCCCAGCCACGCCTCCACATCGCTAGGGGCCGGCTGGACGTTTTCCAGATCCACCAGCAAGTGGACGTTGATCGACGCGGTCACGCGATTCCACGGCAGCGCGGGTAATCCGAGCAGCCCCAGAATTGCTGGCCAGCATTGGCCCCCTTCTTCGCGGTGCGCCGCACCATGGCCTGTGCACACCTGGGGCAACTTGGCGCACCTGCATTCGCCGATCCGGTGGCCGAGTCTGGGGTGCGCGCTGCACTTCGGTCGGGTTTCTGTTGTGCCGCGCTCTCGGCCGTCTTTGCCGCTTTGGCTTGCTTGAGCAGTTGGTGCAGCTTTGCCCCGTCGATCAAGCGGAGGTTGCGTCCACTGGCGAACGCCTTCGCCTCGGAGGTGAACTGGCCGCAGGTGACGACAAACCCGCCCGCGGCGCCCATGGCCGCCATCGCGCCATACAGCTCCCGCACCACGGGCACGCCGACCTTGAGGGCCCTCCATTGCTTGCACTGCACGAGGTAGCGCTCCCCGCTCTTTATAAGCACAAGATCGACACCACCGTCTGGGCCCAAGGTGTGGTTCTCCTCCACAACATAGCCCTGGAGCCGGAAACTCTCGCCCACGAGCATCTCGAACTCGCGCCAACTCATGCCATCCAGCACGCCTGGGGCTTCTGACCGCGTCACGGTATCAACCAAGGCGCTTCGTGTGCGGCGTCGCCACGCAGAGACGGCGGCGCCGGCGAGGCACAGGAGCGGCAGGATGTACTGGCCGACTGAGGCGAGCCCTCGCCCGACACCACCGACCATGGCGCCGCCGAGATCACCCGGCTTGACCGCCACCAGTGGCGCCATAGCAATGCGATGAAGCACGACGTAGGCGACAACCGCCAAGACGACGCCCACATACCAAGGGAGCAGTGCAACCAGGTCGATGACGTCTTCTGCGGGACTGGACTTCTTGCGGCGGGCCATGGCAATTCCGTTGTTTGGGGCCATTCTGCTGGGGAGCAGTTGGCGATGGCGCCCTGTTGAATGCCAGCTGGGAAATACTTCACAGTCGACTGTGGGTCGCACGCGACACAGCCGAAGGCCCGCCCTTCACCTAGCAACGCCACGACGGCATGCGGGCTCGACTGCCTAGACGTCACTGGGTCTAGCGTCAGATGCCTGCCATCTGACAGCTTCCGTTGATCGGCCGATTCGCAGCTATGTGGATCGGCGTCTACACTGAGATCGCGGCCGATCACGCTGTGTGCGGTATGAGGAAACCCTTCAGGTACGGCCCAGAGGGCCAACCGCGGCCAGCGCCACCCCCGCCCCGATGGGAGTTGATCGGACTTTCTTGGGTAAAGCGTTCACAGGTGATGACGACTACCTGGAAACCGTCCACGTTGGGCAAGTTGCTCACCCGTGCACCCGACTGGGCGCTCGAGCTGGACGGTGGGCGCGCCCATCTCGCGGTGAACGGTGAGACAACCCAAATGGACGTAGACCAGTTGGAAGGCCTGCCGATCAAGACCGGCGTATTCTGGGCCAGGCTCATCATCCGCTTGCGCGGTGGAGAGAAGCTGCAACTGGGTGGAATCTCCAACAACAACGCGAAGCAGTGTGGACAAGCAGTCGCCGCAGCCATTGCGGCGAAGCGCCAGTGCGATCAGATCGTGGATTGGGTGCACGCCACCACGCAAGCCTGCCAGCGACAGATCGCTCGCCGCGGATGGCTCGGTCGCGAGTTTGCACAGCGCAAGGAGAGTTCAAAGCCCTGGTTCCCAAATTCGATCATGGATTCCACGGCAGGCCGGCGCCACCTGGCCCGCCAGCCACCGTCTGTGCAGAACGCGGTGCAAACGTGGCAGCGCCCTTTTGAAGAATTCGTCAAAGAAACGAATGAGCGGCACGCGATCCAGGCGGCAGAGAAGGACCAAAATTTCTTTGATCAGGTGGAGAAATCGCCACTGACTGAGGAGCAGCGCAAAGCGGTGATGTGCTTCGACAATCGCGTGCTCCTGGTGGCCTCCGCCGGCTCGGGCAAGACTTCCACCATGGTCGCCAAGGCCGGCTACGCGCTTCGACACGGGTACTTTCCTCCCGAGCGCATGCTGCTTCTCGCCTTCAACACCGACGCGGCAGCCGAACTGCGCGAACGCGTCCGTGCAAGGCTGGGACCTTTGGGCCTACCTGCTGATCAAATAGTCGCGAAGACCTTTCACGCCTTCGGCCTTGATGTCATCGGCAGAGCAACTGGTAGAAAGCCCTCACTCGCACCCTGGCTGGAGAGCGGCACGGACCTGGAGACCTTGGTCGGTCTGATTGACGCCCTAAAAGACCGCGATCCCGAATTCCGAGTTCAGTGGGATCTGTACCGCATTGTGCTTTGGCAGGACCTCCCAAAGTTTGGCAAGGAAGAAGAAAACCCCAACGCTTGGAGCAGCGAGGCGCGCCGCGAAGGCTTCTGGACGCTCAATGGGGAAGTCGTCAAAAGCCAGGGCGAAGTGGTGCTCGCCAACTGGCTCTTCTACAACGGCGTTCGATACGTCTATGAGGGGGACTACGAACACGACACCGCCGATGCGAACTACCGACAGTACCGGCCGGACTTCTACTTGCCGGACGCCAAAGCCTACCTCGAGCACTGGGCCTTGGACGAAAGCGGCGAGCCCCCGAAGGCGTTCGTGGGCTACAAGGAAGGCATGACCTGGAAGCGTGCCTTGCACCAGCAGCATGGGACGATCCTGCTGGAGACCACCATGGCGCAGCTCTGGTCAGGCAACGCGTTTGCGTATCTCAGCGGTGAACTCCCCAAGCTGGGCGTCAACCTGGACCCGAGCCCCGATCGAACGGCGCCAGGCCGCCAGCCCATTGAGAATCCTCGCCTCGCGGCCACCTTTAGAACCTTCCTCACCCACGTGAAGAGCAGCCGGCTGTCGATGCAGGACTTGCGCGAACGGCTGCAGCAACGGATCGCAGGCGACTTCCAGTTCCGCCACGAAATGTTCCTGCGGCTGTTCGAGAAGATTTGGGGCGCCTGGACGGACAAGCTTCGCGAAAGCGGGTGCATCGACTTCGAAGACATGTTGAACCTGGCTACCGACTGCTTGGAATCGGGCCAGTGGGAAAGTCCCTATGAGTTGATCATGGTGGACGAATTTCAGGATGCGAGTCGCGCGCGTGCCCGAATGGCGTCTGCGCTGGTTCACGGCGAAGAGCGGTACCTCTTTGCGGTCGGGGATGACTGGCAGGGAATAAACCGCTTCGCGGGTGCGGATCTGGCAGTAATGACGGAGTTCGACGCCCTCTTTGGGGCGGGCACCACGCTCAAGCTGGAAACCACCTTTCGTTGCCCTCCTTCGCTGTGTGGCATCAGCAGCAAGTTCGTTCGCAAGAATCCCCGTCAGATTGCCAAAGAGGTGCGGTCATCCAAGACCGACATCGCGGAGCCGGTGCGGATCATCCGAGTCGATGATGAGAGACTCATCCGCGGGGCGGTTGAGCGAAGACTTCAAGAAATCTCGAAAGAATCGGCGGCGTTGAGAAGGAAGGCCAAGGTGCATCTGCTGGGTCGATACCGAAAGGACCAGCTGTACATGCCGGCCTCGTACGACCGACGGTGGGTGGAGGCTTCTTTCCTGACCGTCCATTCATCCAAGGGACTTGAGGCTGATCACGTTATCGTTCCACGGGTCACCTCGGAAACGCTCGGCTTTCCCAGCAAGGTTGCGGATGACCCAGTGCTGCAACTGGCGATGCCCTCAGGTGAGGGGTTCGAGTTCGCAGAAGAGCGCCGACTCTTCTACGTCGCGCTGACCCGGGCCCGCTCGACCGCAACGCTCATCACGGTCCGGCACATGGAGTCGACCTTCGTCACGGAATTGCTGAAGGATCACGGCCTTCGGATCTTGAATGTCGACGGTTCTGAAGACGACGCCGAACTCTGCCCGGCATGCGGCGACGGATTCCTAAGGCTCAGAAAGTCGACGTACGGGCCCTTCATGGGGTGCAGCAACTTTCCACGTTGCAGGTACACGCGTGACGCCCGCCGTCAATCCCGGTGATTCGCCGCGCAGTGCGCTCCGCAGCGTTTGCCGTCGTTCGCCATGACGAGCCTGAATGACTGCAGTCCGACGGTCTCCGACCATGCCCAAGGTCCGTGAGCGTCCGGCCGATCCACCTTGACCCGGATCAGAGCCCGTGATCGTCAAGAGGTGGTCGTGGGTCCAACGAAGGCGACGCACTCGACGAGGTTGAGAGCGGCCAGCAG
>NZ_JASZYM010000028.1:0-53482 GCF_030317005.1 Variovorax sp. J22R115
CCGAACGGTGCCGAACTCGACCGCCATGGCCTGCGGGGTCCGCTCCGCCTGGCGCGCAACCAGCGGCCCGAGCCCGTCGTCGCGCGGATACGGCCTCGCGCTGTCGTTCCAGCCGGCGAGCTGGCGGCGCTCGGCCTCGGTGAGCATCGGCAGCGCCGCGATGGGCGTCTGCGCAGCGGCCGCGGCCGCTTCGAGCAGCACCCGGAAATGGTCGAGCATTCGCGCCGCGGTGGCGGCGTCGAAGCGTTCGGTCGCGTACTCCAGTTCGCCGTCGAGTCCCGCCTCGGCTTCGCGCACCAGCAGCGCCAGATCGAATTTCGCCGAGCGGCGCTCGACAGGAAGCGGCTCCAGCGTCAGATCGTCGAGAGCGAGTGGGCCCCCGGGCGCGTTCTGCAGCGCGAAAACGACGCGCACCAGCGGCAGGTGCAAGGTGTTGCGTTCGGGGTGCAGCGCCTGGACGACGCGCTCGAACGGCGCGTCCTGGTGCGAGAACGCTTCCGACACCGCGGCGCGGGTGCGCTCCAGTAGTTCGGAGAATGTCGGCTCGCCGCCGAGGTGCGCGCGCAGCGCCAGCGTATTGACGAAGAACCCGATCGTCTGCTCGACCTCGGGCCGCCCGCGGTTGGCGACCGGAATGCCGAGCGCGAAGTCGTCCTGCCCGCTGTAGCGGGACAGCAGCGTTTCGAACCCCGCGAGCAGCGCCATGAAGAGCGTCGCGCCGTGGCGTCGTGCGACTCGGCGCAGTGCCTCGGTGGTGGCGCTCGGCAAGGCGAACGGCAGGGAGGCGCCCGCAAACGATGGCAGCGCGGCCGGCGGTCGGTCGGCGACGAGCTCGAGATCGGGAACACCAGCGAGCGTGCGCCGCCAGTAGTCGATCTGCGGCGCGAAGTCCTGCTGCCGCTCCCATGCCACATGGTCGGCGAACTGCAGCGCCACCGGCGGCAAGGCGGGCTGCTCGCCGCGCGCTGCCGCGCGATACAGCGCTGCCAGCTCGGCGACGAAGAGGCCCATCGACCAGCCGTCGAAGACGATGTGGTGCGCCGAGATCAGCAGCAGGTGTTCGTCTGCGGCGAGCCGCAGCGCGCGCAGCCGAAGGGCCGGCCCGCGTTCCAGGTCGAAAGGCCGGTCGGTCTCCTCGGCCACGCAGCGCCGGACTTCGGCGTCGCGTTCGGCCGGCGGGAGCGGCACGAGATCGTCCAGCGGCAGCGGCACCCGATGCGGCGGGTGGATGCGCTGCAACGGCTCGTCGGGCCCGCGATGAAAGGTGGTGCGCAGGATCGCGTGTCGCGCGACCACGCCGGAGACTGCTTCGCCGAAGGCGTCGACGCGCAGCGGCCCGCGGGTGCGCAGCACACTGGTGAGGTTGTAGGCCGGGCTTTGCGGCGCCAGTTCGTGCAGCAGCCACAGCCGCCGCTGGCCCGATGACAGCGGCGCGCGCGCGGCGTCCTCGCCGGTGAACGACGGTGCGAGCGGTCGCGACGCCGCTTCCGCCGCGGCCGCTTCCTCCTCGGCCAGCAGCAGTTCGAGCAGGGCGTCGCGGTCTTGCTGCAGCGCGTCGTGCGACAGGCTCATGTCGGCCTCCCTGGCGCAGCCGCTGCCACGCGGGTCGGACCCCGCTTGCGTTGCAGCCAGTCGCGCACTTCGGCCGCGTCCATTTGCCCGATCTGCGCACGCAGCCGATCGGCCGCGACGTCCCGGGCGAGCGCCCTCGCCTCGTCGACGGCGCACGACAGCGATGCGACCGTCGCGCCCTCGAACAGCAGTTGCGGACTCAGCTCGACGCCGAACGCCTGGCGGATGCGCCCGATGACGCGGATCGCGGCCAGCGAGTGGCCGCCCAGATCGAGGAAGTCGTCGTCGACCCCGACGAGTTCGCGCCCGAGCAGCTCGGCCCAGATCGGCGCGAGCGCGGCCTCGGTCGGCGTGCGCGCAGGCGCTGGTTCGCGGGCCGTCGGGCGCGGCGTCGGCAGCGCCGCGAGGGCCTGCCGGTCCACCTTGCCGCTGGACGTCGTCGGCAAGGCCGGCAACGCCACGAAGGCCGCAGGCAGGGCCGCGTCGGGCAGTCGCGCGCGCAGGTACGCGCGCAGTTCGGCGGCATCGGGCGCCGGGTCGCCGACGACGCAGGCGACGAGCATGGGGCCCTCGGTCGTCGCCTGCAGCGTAACCGCCGCCTGGGCGACCGCCGGATGCAGCGCCAGCACCGCCTCGACCTCGTCGAGCTCGATGCGCACGCCCTGGAGCTTGACCTGCCGATCGGTGCGGCCGAGCAGTTCGAGTTGGCCGTCGGCGAGGCGGCGGACGCGGTCGCCGGTGCGGTACATGCGCGCATCGGCAGGGGCCGGTGTCGAAAAAGGATCGCGGACGAAGCGCTCGGCGGTCCGCTCCGGACGGTTCAGGTAGCCGAGCGCGAGGCCCAAGCCCGCCAGGCACAACTCGCCCGCGACGCCGGTGGGCACCGGCTCGCCTGCGGCGTCGAGCACGTAGGCGCGCATGTTGGCGATCGGCGTGCCGATCGGCACGTTCGCGGCGGACGTGGCAGCGGAGCCCTGCCAGCGGCAGTACGTCGCGTCGATCGTGGCCTCGGTGGGCCCGTACAGGTTGTAGACCTCGGCGCCGGTCGCGGCGGCGCGCCGCGCCAGGTCCGCACTGAGCGTTTCGCCGCCACTCAGGATGCGCCTGAGCGAGGGGCACCGCGCGAAGTCCGGGTGGTCGACCAGCAGATGCAGCAGCGTCGGCACCATTTGCAGCACCGTGACCGCCTGCTCGCGCACGACCCGCAGCAGGTAGGCCGGATCGGCGTGGCGCCGCGGCGCGGCGAGCACCAGCCGCGCGCCGGCGATCAGCGGCGCGTAGAACTCCCACACCGACGCGTCGAAGCCGCACGGCGTCTTCTGCAGCACCGCGTCGCCAGGCCCGAGCGGCAGGCGCTGGGCCATCCATCGCATGTGGTTGCCGATCGCGCGGTGCGGGATCATCACGCCCTTGGGGACGCCGGTCGATCCCGACGTGTAGATGACATACGCGAGGTTCTCGCCGCGCAGTTCGACAGGCGCGAGTCCCTCGCCCCCGTCGCCGCCGGCGTCGCTGTCGACGCAGAGCACCTGCGCGCCACCGGCGCGCAGGCGTGCGGCGAGCGCCGAATGCGTCAGGAGCACCGAGGGGTGGGCGTCTTCGATCATCAGCGCCAGCCGCTCCTGCGGATGGTCCGGATCGAGCGGCACGTACCCGCCGCCGGCCTTCAGCACCGCCAGCAGCCCGGCGACCAGGTCGAACGAGCGTTCGAGGTACACGCCCACCAGGACGTCCGGCCCGACGCCCAGGCGCCGCAGCCGGCGGGCAAGACGGTCGGCGCGGGCGTCGAGCGCGGCGTAGCGCCAGTGGCGGTCGTCCGCGCTCACCGCCACCGCCTCGGGCGTGCGCCGAACCTGCGCCTCGAACAGCCTGTGGACGAAAAGGCCGCCGTCGTCGGCGAGGCCCCAGCCGACTGCCGTGTCGTTGCCGGCCTCGAGCGCGGCCTGGCGTTCGTCGGCATCGAGCATCGCCAGCGTCGCGACCGGGCGTGCGGGATCGGCAAGCGCGGCGTCGAGCAGGTTGCGCAGGTGCCGCGCCATGCGTTGCACCGAGTCGCGGTCGAACAGGGCGGTGGCGTAGATCCAGTACAGGTCGATGGCAGCTTCACCGTCGTAGATCTCGATCGACAGGTCGTAGCGCGCGGTCGGGTTGTCGAGCTCGAACGGCTCGGCGTCGATGCCGGGCAGGCGAGGCGCCGCGTGGCGCGCGTCGAGCATCGCAACGCTGACCTGGACCAGTGGCGCATGGCCGGCATGGCGCGCGATACCGAGCGCCTCGACGACCTGATCGAAGGTCGCTCGCTGATGGTGGAAGCCCTCGGCGACCGCGGTGCGGGTGCGCGCGAGCAGTTCGAGAAACGACAGGGGCTCGCCGGGGTCCGACAGGTCGATGCGCAGCGCGAGCGTGTCGACGAAGAAGCCGACCAGCCGCTCGAGTTCCGGGCGGTCGCGGTGGGTGACGGGGCATCCGATCGCGAGGTCATCGCAGTCGCAGTAGCGCGCGAGCAGCAGGGCGACACCGGCGAGCAGCACGACGTACGGCGTCGCGCCGGCCTCGCGCGCGAGACGCCGCAGCCGCCCGGTCAGCGTGGCGTCGAATGTCCAGTGCACGGCCGCGCCGGCCGTCGAGGGAACCGGCGGCCGCGGCCGATCGGTGGGCAGCGCGAGCAGCGGCGACAAGCCCGCGAGCCGACGCTGCCAGTAGCCGAGCGACTCGCCGAGCGCTGCGGCGTCGGCCGACTCGCGTTGGTGCCATGCGAAATCGGCGAACTGCAGCGCCAGCGCCGGGAGCCCGTCCGCCTGCCCGGCGAGCCGAGCGGCGTAACAGGCGCCGAGCTCGTCGGCGAGCACCTCGATCGATCGACCGTCGGCGACGATGTGGTGCACGACGAGGAGCAGCACGTGGTCGTCGTCGCCCAGCTGCCAGAGCACGCTGCGCAGCAACGGGGCGCTGCCGAGGTCGAACGGCTGCGCGGCCTGGGTGGCGGCTTGGCGGCGCGCCTCGTCGACGCGCTGTCGCGGCGCGAGAGCGCGCAGATCGACCTGCCGCCAGGGCAGCGGCGCTGCGGCGTCGATCCGCTGGTACACCTGGTCGCCCTCCTCGTGGAACGCAGTGCGCAGCGGTTCGTGGCGGCGCAGCAGCGCTTCCAGGCCCGCGCGCAGCGCGTCGCGGTCGAGCGCGCCACGCAGCCGCAGGGCGAGCGCGATGTTGTAGGCGGCGTCCTGGCCGTACACGCGGTCATGCAGCCACAGCCGCTGCTGCGCGAGGGAGATCGGCAGGCGCATGTCGTCACCGCGCGGTTGCGGCAGCAGCGGTGGGCGCGGCGCGAGGGAGCGCGCGCCGCGGCCGCAGAATGCGAGGATCTCGGCCTTGCGCGTGCGCATTTCGTCGAGCAGCCCCGGCGTCAGCGCGCCGCGCGGCGCCTGATACCGCAGGCGCCCGCCGTCGTCCCAGACGTGGGCCTGGAGGCGCTGCAGTTCCACGAACAATTCACCGATCGGTCTCACAGCGCGCCCTCCTCTTCGTGCGCCGCGGCCTCGTGGCGCTCGCCCGCCACCCAGCGCATCGCCGCCACGTGCGCGGCGAGCGCGCTGACCGAGGGCGCCTCGTACAGCACCCGCGCGTCCAGCGGCACCGCCAGGGCCTGGCGCAACCGCGCGGTGAGCCGGATGGCCATCAGCGAATCGCCCCCGAGCATGAAGAAGTCGTCGTGGGCCCCGACCCGATCGATTCCGAACTCGCGCCGCCACAGGTCCGCGATCAGCCGTTGGCTGTCGCCTTCGGGCTCCACGTAGTCGCCGGCACCGTCGGGGCGCGCCGGTGGCGTGGCGGCCTGCGCGCGCTGGCCGGCCGACCCGAGCTGGAATCCGCACGAGCGCGCGCGCTCGGCCATCGGGTCGCGCACCGAGACGACGATCCGCGCCTGCAGCGCCGGCATGGCAGCGATCACGCGTCCGAGCGCCTCGGTCGCCTCGCCGGCCTGCATGCCCGCAGGCAACTCGGCACCGGTCAGCTCGGTGAAGCGGGCCTGCGCGCCGCGGGCCATGCCCACGTTGTCCCAGCGATCCCAGTCGATCGCGACGACGCGCCCGCACGCGCCCTGCGCTGCGCGCGCCTGCGCCCAGGCGTCCTGGAACGCGCAGGCGCCGGCGTAGGCGGCCTGCCCGGCGCCGCCGAGCGTCGAGGTCAGCGACGAGCAGACGATGAAAAAATCGAGCGCCTCGCTCCCCAGCAGGGCATCGAGGTGCAGCGTGCCATCGACCTTGGCCTCGAACTGATGCTCGGCATCCTCGCGCCCGGCCAGCGCCATGACGCGGCCGCCCGGAATGCCCGCGGCATGGATCACGCCGTGGAGCGCGCCGAAGCGCTGGCGGACCTCGGCCAGCGCGACGCGCAGCTGCGCTGGGTCGGCCAGATCGGCACGGACCTGGAGCACCTGGGCGCCCGCTCGTTCGAGCCGCTCGACGTCGCCCGGTGCCGCATCGCCGCGTGCGAGCAGCGCGAGCTTCACGTTGGCCGCGGCACCCGCGAGCCACTCGGCCATCGCGAGCCCGACGCCGCCGGTGCCCCCGGCGACCAGGTACGCGCCTTCCGGCCGCACCGCCGACGCGGCCGCCGGCAGCGGTGCCGGCACGAAGCTCTGCGTCCAGCGGTAGCCACCCCGGTAGGCGATCGGCAGGTCGCTCGTGGCGAGCGAGGCATCGGCGATGAGCAATGCGACGTGCCGCTCGCGGTGCGCCGGGGCCAGGTCGATGTCGAGGCTGGTGCACGCGAGGCGCGCGTATTCCTGCGGAATCACCGTCACGGGCCCGAGCAGCAGCGCCTTCGCGGCTTCGATGGGCGCGTCGCCCGCGACGTCGTGCAGCCGGTTGGAGACCACTGCGATGTGACAGGGCGACGCGTCGGCTGCGCCGCCGAGCGCCTGGGCCAGCGCGACCAGGCTGTGGTAGCTGCGATCCCGGCTCGCGCCGTCCACGGCATCGACGCTCTCGGCGGTGACGTTCCACAGGTGGAGAACGACGCAGGGCGGCGGCGCGGCGGCGGCGCGCAGCGCGTCGAGCACGGCCTCGTGGTCGGCACGCTCGGCCGCACGGACCACGTAGTGCGACGCGTCGCGGCGCGCAAACGCCGCCCCCGCGCTCACCTGCGTGACGCGCACGCCGCAGGCGTCGAGCCGCGCGGCGATCGCCGTGCCGAGGCCGCAGTCGTCGGTCAGCACGAGCCAGTGCGTGCCGGCGCCAGGGGCGGCGGGCGTGGGCGGCGTGCGCTGCCACGACGCGATGTGGAACCAGGCGTCGAGTCCGCGCTGGGCCCCGGGCGTGGCCTTGCCGGGGTCCGGACGCACCACCTCGATCCAGTGTCGGCGGCGCTCGAACGGATAGGTCGGCAGCGGCACGCGGCGCCGACGCTGGCCGGCATGAAACGCGCCCCAGTCGATCGGCCCGCCGGCGAGCCAGACCCGCGCGGCCGCCTCGGCCAGATGCGCCGCTTCAGGCCGCGGATCGTGCGCCGTGCGCAGCGACGCGACGATCCGGCTCGCCAGGCGCCGCGGGTGGCGCCGCGCAAGGCCGCACAGCGTATCGCCCGGGCCGACCTCGATCAGCCAGCGCGGTGCCTCGGCGAGCAATGCGTCGAGGCCGTCGGCGAAGCGCACCGGCTGCATCAGGTGGCGCGCCCAATAGTCGGGGTCGGTCGCCTGCGCCGGCTCGATCCAGGTGCCAGTGACGTTCGAGACAAAGGGGATCGACGGCGCCCGGCAGGCGGTCGCGCGCAAGCGCGCGCGCAGCGGCTCGACCACGGGCGCCATCATCGGCGAGTGGAACGCGTGCGAGGTGGCGAGCGCCCGGCAGGCGATGTCCTGCGCAGCGAGCCGTTCGGCCAGCGCCGCGACCGCCCCGCAGGGCCCGGAGACGACGCAGAGCCCCGGTGCGTTGACTGCCGCGAGCGCGAGCTCGTCGCCGATCCAGGACTGCACCTCGTCCTGGGCGAGCGAGACGGCCAGCATCGCGCCGGCGGGCTGGCGCTGCATCAGCTCGCCGCGCAACGCCACCAGGCCGAGGGCATCGTCGAGCGACCAGACACCGGCCAGGCAGGCGGCCACGTACTCCCCGAGGCTGTGGCCGATCAGCGCCTGGGGCTGCGTGCCCCACGACATCCACAGCCGGGCCAATGCGTACTCGACGGCGAACAGCGCCGGCTGCGCAACGGCGGTCTGCCTGAGCTGCTCGTCGTTGGACGACGGTGAAAAAAGCAGGCCGTGCAGGTCCAGGTCGGCGTGCCGACGCAGCGCGTCGGCGCAGCCATCGAGTTGGTCGCGGAACACCGGCTCGGTGCGGTACAACTCCCGCGCCATCCCTGCGTGCTGCGCGCCCTGCCCCGGAAACATGAACGCCACCGTGCCGGGCTCGGCGTCAGCCACCTCATCGACGGTGGCCCCGCCTCCTTCGAGCGCCGCGATGGCCTCGTCGAGGCTGCCGCAGACGAGCATGCGCCGGTGGTCGAACGCGCGGCGGCCGCAGGCCAGGGTGTAGGCCACGTCGGCCAGCTCGAGCTGTGGCTGGCGCCGCAAGTGATCGGCGAGCCGCGCGGCGGCGGCGTCGAGCGCGTCGGGCCGGCGCGCCGACAGCAGCAACGGATGCACCGTTCGCCGCGCTGGGCCGGGGTCGGCTGGCGCAGCCTGCTCCAGCACGACGTGGGCGTTGGTGCCGCCGATCCCGAACGAGCTGACGCCGGCGCGCCGCGGCACCCCGTCGGGCGTCGGCCAGGGCTGCAGCTCGGTCGGCACGAAGAATGGCGTGCGCGACAGGTCGAGTGCCGGATTCGGGGCGTGGAAATGCAGGCTCGGCGGAATCACGCCATGCTCGACCGCGAGCGCCGCCTTGATCAGCCCGGCGACGCCCGCCGCGCTGTCCAGGTGCCCGACATTGGTCTTCACCGACCCGAGCGCGCAGTAGCCGGTGCGGTCGGTGCCGTCGGTGCGCGTGGCCGCCGCCCGAAATGCCCGCGCCAGCGCGGCCACCTCGATCGGGTCGCCGAGCGGCGTCGCGGTGCCGTGCGCCTCGATGTAACCGATGGTCTGCGGGTCGATTCCGGCCGCGGCGAGCGCGGCGCCGATCACGGCGGCCTGGCCGGCGACGCTGGGCGCCGTGTAGCCGGCTTTCGCGGCCCCGTCGTTGTTCAGCGCCGAGCCCTTGATCACGGCGTGGACGTGGTCGCCCTCGGCGATCGCGTCGTCGAGGCGCTTGAGCACCACGATGGCGACACCGTTTCCCCCGACCGTGCCGCCTGCGTCGGCGTCGAAGGCGCGGCAGTGGCCGTCCGGCGACAGGATCATCCCCTCCTGGTGCAGGTAGCCGCGGTCCTGCGGCAGGGTCACCGAGCACCCGCCGGCGAGCGCGGTGTCGCATTCGCCGCCGAGCAGGCTGCGGCACGCCAGGTGCACCGCGACCAGCGAGGTGGAGCAGGCGGTCTGCACGCTGACGCTCGGCCCGGTCAGTCCGAGCTTGTACGACGCCCGGGTCGGCGCGAAATCCTTGTCATTGCCGATCATCAGCCGGTACAGCTCCGAGGCGTCGAGCGAGTCGGCGAATCCCGGCTGACCCAGCAGGTGGCCCAGCAGGTAGCGGTTCATCCCGACGCCGGCGTAGAGGCCATAGCGGTGTTGCTCGGCCTGCGGGTCATGGCCGGCACTCTCGATCGCGGCCCACGCGCATTCGAGCAGCAGCCGGTGCTGCACGTCCATCAGCTCGGCCTCGCGCGGCGGAAAGCCGAAGAACGCTGCGTCGAACATCTCGACGCCGTCGAGTGCCCCGAACGCCTTCACATAGCGCGGGTCGGCCAGCTGCGATGGCGGGACACCCGCTGCGGCGAGTTCGGCATCGTCGAAGACGCGGATCGACTCGACGCCGGCACACAGGTTGCGCCAGAACGTTCCGACGTCGGCGGCGCCCGGGAATCGCCCGGCCATGCCGATGATCGCGACGTCGCCCTGCGCGCGCGCGGCGGCCGCCGGCGCGGCACGCGTCGCCTGCGCCGCCGGCGTCCCGGCATAGAACGCGGCGAGCTGGCGCACCGTCGGGAACTGGAACATCTCGACCATCGACGGTGCTCGACCGAACGCCTCGGCCAGGCGCGTCTGCACGGTCGCGAGCAGCAGCGAATGACCGCCGGCGTCGTAGAAGTTGTGGCTTGCGCCGACCGTGTCGATGCGCAGCACGCTGCACCAGATCGCGGCGATGCGGTGTTCGATCTCGCTGGTGCCCGCTGCGGCGGGCTGCTGCGCGGGTGCCGCGGTGCGGCGCGGCAGCGCGGCGCGATCGAGCTTGCCGTTGGGGGTCAGCGGCAGCGCTTCGAGGGCGACGAACGCGGCCGGCACCATGGCCTCGGGCAGGCGCTCGCGCAGGAAGCGTCGCAGCTCGGTGGCATCCGGCACGCCGCCGGTGCCGTTTCGGGGCACGAACCAGGCGAGCAGCCGCGCGTCGTCGCCGTGACGCTCGACATCGACCGCGGCATCGCCGACCTGCGGGTGCGCGCGGAGCGTCGCCTGGACCTCGCCGAGCTCGATCCTCTGGCCGCGCAGCTTGACTTGCGTGTCGATGCGACCCAGGTAGTCGATGTTGCCGTCGGGCCGCCACCGGCACAGGTCCCCGGTGCGGTACATGCGCGCGCCGGGCGCATCGGCCCACGGGTCCGGCACGAACTTCTCGGCCGTCAGGTCGAGCCGGTTGCGATAGCCGCGGGCGACCGCGACGCCGCCGATGTGCAGCTGCGCAGGCAGGCCGATCGGCACCGGCTGGCCGTTGCGGTCGAGCAGGTGAATGCGGGTGTTGGCGATCGGCCGGCCGATCGGCACCGTCTGCAGCGCAGTGTCGCGCCGGCATCTCCAGTGGGTCACGTCGACCGCGGCTTCGGTCGGGCCATACAGATTGTGAAGCTCGACATCGAGGCGCTCGAAGACGCGCTGCTGCAACTCGAACGGCAGCGCCTCGCCGCTGCAGAACACGCGCCGCAGCGTCGCCCGGCAACGGGCGAGATCGCGCGCCTCGAGGAACTGGCGCAGCATCGACGGCACGAAGTGCAGCGTCGTGATGCCATGAACGGCGATCGTGTGGACCAGCGCGTCGCGGTCGCGATGGCCGCCGGGGCGCCCCATCACCAGCGTCGCACCGGTCATCAGGGGCCAGAAGAACTCCCACACCGAGACATCGAAGCCGATCGGCGTCTTCTGCAGCACGCGGTCGGCGGGCTCGAGCCGGTACTCGTCCTGCATCCAGAGCAGGCGGTTGCAGATGCCGCGGTGCGTGTTCTCGACGCCCTTCGGCTCGCCGGTCGACCCGGAGGTGTAGATCACATAGGCCAGGTCGTCGGCGGAGACCGGCGAGGCGGCCCGCCGCGCGTCGGCGGCATCGGCATCGGCATCGGCATCGGCGGCTTCGCCGATTTCGAGGTGGATCACCTGCGAGGCGGCCTCGACCACGTCGTTCGCCTCGCCGCCCACCCTGCCATGCGTCAGCAGCACCCTCGCGCCAGCGTCGCTGACCATCCGCGCGAGGCGCCGTGGCGGATGGTCGGGGTCGAGCGGCAGGTAGGCGCCACCCGACTTCAGGATGCCGAGCAAACCGACCACCAGTTCGAGCGAGCGCTCAGCGAGGACACCGACCACTTCGCCCGGACCGACGCCGAGGCGCAGGAGGCGGTGCGCGAGCCGGTTCGCGCGCCGGTCGAGATCGCGGTAGGTCAGCCGCGCGCCGCCTTCGGCAAGCAGCACCGCCGTCGCGTCGGGGCTGCGTTCGACCTGGTCCTCGATCCAGTGGTGCAGGCAGCGCTCGAGCGGATAGGCTCGCTCCGGCCCCCGCCCGGCGCGCAACACCTGGTCGCGCTCTGCCGGGGTCAGCAACGGCAGCCGGCCGACCGGCTGGCGCGGGTCGTCGGCCAGCGCGTCGAGCAGCGTGCGCAAGTGCCCTTCCATGCGCTGCACCGTCTGGGCGTCGTACAGCTCGGGGTCGTACTTCAGCACGCACGGCAACGAGTCGCGTCCCTCGACCACCTCCCAGGTCAGATCGAACTGGCCCTCCATCTGGGGCAGCGCGAACGGCTCGACGTCGAGACCGCCAATGCGGCTCGGGCCTGTGCCGGCCAGCAGCGAGGCGAACTGCTCGGACTGCGGGGGGCGCTGCAGCACGAACATCACGTCGAACACCGGCCAGCGGCCCGGTTCGCGGCGCGGCTGGAGGCGCTCGACGAGCAGCGGGAACGGCAGGTCCTGGTGGGCGAGCGCGTCAAGCACCGTGTGCCGCACCCGGCTCAGCAGTTCCGCGAAGGACGGATCACCGCGAAAGTCGGCGCGCAGTGGCAGCGGGTTGGCGAAGTAGCCGATCGTCGCCGCCGTGTCCGGATGGTTTCGCCCGGCCGCCGGCGAGCCGACGATCAGATCGTGCTGGCCGCTGTAGCGGTGCAGCAGCGTCTGGAACGCCGCCAGGAGCACCATGAACAGGGTCGCTCCATGGGCCTTGCCCAGTTCGAGCAACCGTTGCGTGAGCGCGCGGTCGAATTCGAAGAAGTGCGACGCGCCGCCGAGTCGCGGTGTCGTGGTGCGGGGTCGGCCGAGCTGCAGGTCGAGCACCGGCAACTCGCCCGCGAGTGCGTCGCGCCAGTAGTGCCACAGCCGCTCGCCCTCGGGGCCGTCGAGCACGCGCCGCTGCCAGGCCACGTAGTCCGGGTACTGCGCCGTGACCGGCGGCAGCCCGGCGTGCCGTCCTTCGAGCAGCGCCGGGTACAGCACACCGAGTTCGTGCATCAGCATCCAGATCGACCAGGCATCGCAGACGATGTGGTGCAGCGCGACGACCAGCAGGTGGTCGTCGCTCGCCCGGGTGAACAGGCTGGTGCGCAGCAGTGGCCCGCGCTCCAGGTCGAACGGACGGCGGTAGTCTTCGGCGGCGTGCTCGCGCAGCGTCGGATCGCTCCAGCCGCGGGCGTCGATGACGTCGAGCCAGCCTTCGCCGTGCGCCCTGATTCTTGCCACTGGCGCGCCGTCCACGGCCTCGAACGTCGTACGCAGCGACGCATGGCGCTCGACGATCGCGTGCAGCGCCGCGCGCAGCGCGGCAGTGTCGACCGCAGAGCGAACGCGCACCGCGAACGCGGTGTTGTAGGCCGCGCTCAGCGGCGCGCGCTGGTGCAACAGCCACAGAGCCTCCTGCCCGTTCGACAGCGCAACGGTCGTCTCGGCCGCCGCGGCGCGCTGCTTGAGCAGCGAAGCGAGCAGCGCGCGCTTGTCGTGCGCCGAGAGCTGGCGGTGGTCGCCCTGACGGTCGCGAGGGGTGGCGTTCATGGCGTCGGTGGCACAGGGTCGGCCAAGGCGGCATCGAGCAGAGCGTCGATCTGGTCGTCGCTCAGTTCGTCGAGTCGCGCGAGCAGTGAGGCCTCGTCGGGCACCAGCGGCGCGGGCGGCCTCGGCGGTGCGGGCTGCACGGGCTGCGCCAGTTGCGCGGCCAGGTCGGCCGCGAGCCCGCGGATGCTGGTCTCCTCCATGAAGCGCACCAGCGGCACGTCGAGTCCGAGCTGCGCGCGCAGCCGGTTGCGCAGTTCGACCGCCATCAGCGAATCGAGGCCGATGCGATTGAGCGGCCGCCCGGTGTCGATCTCTTCGACCGCCAGTCGCAACACGCCAGCCACTTGCGCGCGCACATGCGCGGCCAGGCGCTCGCAGCGCTGCGCCGGCGCCGCAGCGGCCAGTTCGAGCCCGAGGTCGAGCGCCGCGGCGGGGGCGTCCGCGCCGACAGGCCGAGCGCCCAGGGGTGTCGCGCGCGGCCTCCCGGCGGCGAAGCGGGCGAAGAACGCCGGGGCCTGCCCGGTGCCGGCACGGCCGGCGAAGGTGGGCCAGTCGATCGGCGCGACGCCGACCTGTGGCGAGGTCCCGGCGAGCAGGTGCTCGAGGATGGACATCCCCTGCGCCGGGGCAATCGAACCCATGCCCTGGGCCTTCGTGCGCTGCTCGACCCGGTGCCGCACCGCGGCGCCGATCTCGGACCAGGCGCCCCAGTTGATGGCGAGCGCGGGCAAGCCGTGCGCGCGACGGTGGTGGGCGAGCGCGTCGAGGAAGGCGTTCGCTGCCACGTAGTTGCCCTGGCCGGGCGAGCCGAACAGCGACGCGAGCGACGAGTACATCACGAAGAAGTCGAGCCGGCGCTCACGCGTCAGGCAGTGCAGGTGCCAAGCCCCGAGCAGCTTCGGCGCGAGCACGCAGCGCAAGCGCTCGATCGTCAGTTGCGCAACGATGCCGTCGTCGAGGACGCCGGCCGCATGCACGATGCCCGCCAAGGGCGGCAGCCGGGCGTCGATGTCTGCGAACACGCGCGCGAGCTGCGCCGCATCGCTGACGTCGGCCTGCATCGGCAGGACGACCGCGCCGCCGCGGCGCAGCTCGGCCAGCTGGGTGGCGATCTCGGCCGCGGCGTCGCTGCGGCCCAGCAGCACCACCGAGCGCGCGCCGCGCCCGACCAGCCAGCGCGCGGTCTCGAGCCCGAGGCCACGCTGTCCGCCGGTGACCAGGTAGCTGGCGTCGGGGCGGATGACCACGGGCCGCCGCGGTGCGCGCGGCGCGTGGCGCGCGAGTCGAGCCACGTGGCGTTGGCCGCGGCGCAACGCGACCTGGGTTTCGCCTCCCGCCGCGCGGCAGATCTCGGCATGCAGCGCGCGCGCGGCGTCCTGCGCGTCGCTGCCGTCGTCCGCGTCAAGGTCAACACAGACGATGCGCAGCTCCGGGTGCTCCAGGGCCGCGACCTTGGCCAACCCGGTCACCGGCGCCTGCAGGAGGCCGGCGAGTGCCGGGCGTTCGCCGACGGGCTGAGCGTCCCGCGTCACGAACCACACTTCGGCAGGCCACGCCGTGCCGGCGCGGGCAACGGCCTGGACCAGCTGCAGCGCGGCTTCGCAGCCCAGGCGAGTGGCCTCGTGCGGATCGTCGGCGGCGGCCGGGTCGGTCGGCCACAGGTCGACGATGCGCGCCGGCGCGTCGGGCCCCGCGAGCAGCCCGGTGAAATCGGCAGGCAGCGCCTCGGCGGCGGCTGGCGGCACGACGCTCGCGAGGTCACCGGCGGCGGCGACCTCGCGCTGCAGCGCGTCGGCGAGCGCCGAGCGCGGGGGGGCGAGGATCAGCCAGCGTTGCGGCGCGCGCCGGTCGGCCGCCGGCGCCCTCTCGGTGGTGTCCGGCTGCCAATCGACTTCGTAGAGCCAGTCGGCGAAGCCCGCGGTCGCGGCGGCGACTTGCCACTGCCCACGCTCGATGCGCTTGAGGTGCAGCCCGTCAATGGCCGCGACACGCTGTCCGTCGGCGGCGACCCACTCGACGTCGACCCGCAGGCTGCGTTCATCGGTGCCGCCGATCGGCTCGACGCGCACGCGGCTCCAGCCGGCGCTGCCGCCCCGGCGGTGGACAACGAGGCGGTCGAGCGCGACCGGCAAATAGACATCCGAGTCGTCGCGCCCGGCGTAGACACCGCCGATCACCTGCAACGCGGCATCGAGCAGCACCGGATGGAGCCGGTACGCGCCGGCACCGTGGAGCACGGGCCGCGGCAGCGCGATTTCGCCAAGGGCCGTGTCGCCGCGCCGCCAGACGCGCCCCAGCGCCTGGAAACGCGGCCCGAGCCCGATGCCGCGATCGCGGCAGCCGCGGTACAGCGCCTGGACGTCGACCTCGGTGCCGGGGTCGTCGAGGAACCGGGCCGGGTCCTGCGGCCCGCCCGGGGCATCACCCGGCGCGCTGCGTCGCAGCGTGCCGGCAGAGTGACGCAGCCAGCCTGCGCCGGCCACGTCCATGCCGCGGCTGTGAATCTCGAAGGCGAAGCGCTCGGGATCGGCAGCGTCGGGCCGCAGCACCGTCTGCACCGTCCGTGCCTGGCGCGCGGGCAGGCGCATCGCGCGCTCGAACGAGATGTTCTCGAGCACCACCGCATCGCTGGCGAAGACCGTGCATGCGGCGGCGGCGGCGATCTCCAGATACGCCGATGCCGGCAGGACCGCCTCCTCGAACACGCAATGGTCCTGCAGGAACAGCGGCGATTCGCGGCCGACGCACGACTCGAAGCAGAGATCACGGCTCGCGGCGAGATCGAGGCTGGCGCCGAGCAGCGGGTGGTCGCCCGGCGCCCCGGCCGCGCGCGACGCCGCCGCGCTGGCAGAGCGCCCGATCGGCAACTCCAGCCAGCAGCGTTCGCGTTGGAACGGTGTCGTCGGCAGTGCAACGCGACGACGCTGGCGGCCCCGATCGACCCCGGCCCAGTCGACGCGCACCCCGTGCAGGTGTGCGCCCGCGAGGCTTTCCAGCATCTGCTGCAGATCCGCGCGTGCGGGCCGCAGGCTCGGCAGCCAGGCGACCTCCGAGGCGTCGCTGTCGAGCACCTGCTGCGCCAGGCCGATCAGGGTCGGCTTGGGTCCGATCTCCAGGAACACCGAGCAGCCGCGGGCGCGCGCGACGGCGACAGCATCGGCGAAGCGCACCGTCGCGCGCAGATGGCGGCGCCAGTGCGCGGGCAGCGCGAGCTCGGGCCCGGCCACCGCGCCATCGACGCACGAGACCAGCGCCATGCGCGGCGCGGCGAGCGCGACCGAGGCGACCGAGCGCTCGAACTCGTCGAGCACCGGATCGACCAAGGGCGAATGGAAGGCATGCGAGATCCGCAGCCGTTCGGTTCGCACGCCCAGGGCGGCAAAATGCCCGGCGATCGCCGCGATCGCGTCGACGTGACCCGAGACGACGGCATTCCCCGGCGCGTTGCAGGCGGCGATCGAGGCGGCCGCGGCATGCGGCCGCAGCGCCCGCTCGACCTCGGCGAGCGGGGCGTCCACGGTGAGCATCGCGCCGTCGCGCGGCAGTCGCTGCATCAGCGCGCCGCGTTCGGCGACGAGCCGCAGCCCGTCCTCCAGCCCGAACACGCCGGCCACGCAGGCGGCGCTGTACTCGCCGAGGCTGTGGCCGAGGACGGCCGTCGGCTCGACGCCCCAGGAGCGCCACATTTCGGAGAGGGCGTATTCAAGCGCGAAGAGGGCCGGCTGCGCGCACGCAGTGTCGTCGAGCGACGCGCCCCGGGCCTCGGACGGCGTGCCGTAGAGCAGTTCCAGCAGCGGGCACGGCAGGTACGGTCTGAGGATCAGGTCGCAGCGTTCGAGCGTGCGCCTGAATGCCGGCTCGGCGTCGAAGAGCCCGCGGCCCATCCCCGGATACTGCGAGCCCTGGCCCGTGAACAGGAACGCGACCTTCGCCGCCACGGACGGCGTCACGCGGTGCAGCCACGCCGCGCTGTCGCCGCCATCGTCGGCGAACGCGGCGAGCCGGTCGCCCAGATCGCCGAGCGAGGCGCCGATCACGCCCAGTCGATGGCTCGCATGGGCGCGACCGGCCGCGGCCGACCCGCACGCATCGCCAGCCGACAGCCCGGGATGGCGCTCGAAGTGCGCGGCGTGGCGTCGCGCCGATTCCCGCAGCGCCGCGTCGCAGCGCCCCGACAGCACGAGCAGGTGCAGCGGTCGATCGGCCGCGGCATCCGCCTCGTTGGCGCGCGGTGCCGCCCTCGGGGCTTCCTCGAGCACCACGTGCGCGTTGACGCCGCTGAAGCCGAACGAGCTGACACCGGCGCGCCGCGGTGACGCAGCTTCCGGCCATGGGCGCGTCTCGGTCGGGACCACGAACGGCAGCTCGTTCCACGGCAAGTGCGGCGTCGGCGCGCTGAAGTGCAGGTGGGGCGGGATCTGCCGGTGCTGCAGCGACAGCACGACCTTGATCAAGCCGGCCATCCCCGCGCAGGCTTCGAGGTGACCGAGGTTGGTCTTTGCCGATCCGATGACGAGCGGACGAGCCGCATCCCGCCCGGCGCCGAACACGCCGGCGAGCGCGCGCAGCTCGATCGGATCGCCCAGCGGCGTTCCGGTGCCGTGCGCTTCGAGGTAGTCGATCGAGCCGGGCTCGACCCCGGCCACGGCCAGCGCGCGGCGGATCAGCGCTTCCTGCGCCGGCCCGTTGGGCACCGTCAGTCCGCTGCTCGGGCCGTCCTGGTTGATCGCACTGCCGCGGATCAGCGCGCGGATGTCGTCGCCATCCTCGATCGCGTGCGACAGCCGCTTCAGCACGACGACCGCGCAGCCTTCGGCGCGCACCATCCCCGAGGCCGCTGCGTCGAAAGCCCGACAGCAGCCATCGGGCGCCAGCACGCGGCCCTGCGACAGCGCGATGGTCGCCGTCGGCGACAGGATCAGGTTCACGCCGCCGGCCAGCGTGCGCCGGCATTCGCCGTCGAGCAGGCTGCGGCAGGCCAGATGCACCGCGACCAGCGACGACGAGCAGGCGGTGTCCACCGCCACGCACGGGCCCTGGAATCCGAAGCAGTACGACAGGCGGCCGGCCGCGGCGTTGTGGGTGTTGCCGGTGATCAGGTGCGCGCCGACCTGCAGCCAGTCGGCGCCGGCCAGGTGCAGGTCGGCGTAGTCGTGCGAAGTGATCCCGATGAAGACGCCGGTGTCGCTGCCAGTGCCGGCGACCCGTTCGCCGGCCTGCGCGCCGTTCTCGAGCGCCTCCCAGCCGACTTCCAGCAAGAGCCGGTGCTGCGGGTCCATGCTCTCGGCCTCGCGTGGCGAGATGCCGAAGAACGGTGCGTCGAAGCGGTCGATCGGCTCGCGCAGGAAGCCGCCGCGCCGGGTGCACATCTTGCCGGGTGCCGTGGGGTCGGGGTCGTAGTGGGCGTCGACATCGAAGCGATCGGCCGGCGTGTCGCAGACCGCATCGACGCCGCCCTCCAGCAGCCGCCAGTAGGCCTCGGGACCGTCGGCGCCCCCGGGCAGGCGGCACGCCACGCCGACCACCGCGATCGGCTCCGAGCGCGCCTGGTCGGCGCGTTCGAGCTCGCGGCAGCGCGCCTGCGCCTGGTCGAGCGCGAGGTAGGCGCGCTTGAGCGGTGACAGCCCGGAAGGCGCATCGGCTCGGAGATCGATGGATGTGCTCATGGCGCCTCAGGATGTCAGTAGCTTCGCCTGCAGGAGGTCTTCGACCTCGGCGTCGGAGAGCCGCGCGAGGTCGACGTGCTCCGGCGCCGCCGGCGCGGTCTGAGGCGACGATGGGGTCGTCGATGGGGTCGTCGATGCCGCCACTTCGGTCTGCGCGAGCACCCGGCTCAGCAGGAAGTCGGCGAGCGCGTCGACGGTGCCGTAGTCGAATGCCAAGGTCGACGGCAGGTTCGCGCCGACGCTGGCCTGCAGCTGCGTGCGCAGTTCGAGCGCGATCAGAGAGTCCATGCCGAGGTCGAAGAAGCTCTGCGCTCGATCGGGCAGGCGTGCGGCGTCGAGCCCGAGGACGCGTGCGAGCGTCGCTTGCACGTGTTCGACGACGATCGCGCGCCGTTCGCCGTGCGGCACGCCGCGCAGCCGCTCGGGGAGCTGATCGGGAAGCCGATCGGGCACCGCGGCCGGGGCTGCCCCCGCTGCGGCGACGGCGGCACGCGCACCGTCGGCGACAACGTCGAACAGCCGGCAGCGGCCGCGCGACTGGTACACATCGCGCAGTCGCGGCCAGTCGATGCGCACCACCGCGGCCTGCGTGACGTTCGCCGCGAGGAGTTGGCCGAGGTCGCGCGCAGCGTCGGACAGCGACGTGGTCGAGACGCCGATGCGTTCGAGCTCGGCGACGTCGGCCTCGGGCAGCATCCCGCCGCCGCCGAGCGGCCCCCAGTTGATACCGAGTGCGGGCAGCCCGAGCATGCGGCGATGGTGGACGAAGAGGTCGACGAAATGGTTCGCCGCGACGTAGTGGCCCTGCTCGCGCGCGCCCCACAGGGAGACCATCGACGAGCAGGCGACGAAGAAGTCGAGCGCGTCGCCGCGCGTCGCGCGGTGCAGCGCCCAGGTGCCGGCGACCTTCGCCGCATGGAGCCTGGCGAGGGTCGGCAGATCGAGCCCGGCGAGAGTGCAGCGGCCCGGCAGGCCGGCAGCGTGCACGATGCCGCGCAGTGCGAACCCGCTCGCGCGGATGGCGTCAAGTGCCTGTCGCACGGCCGTCTCGTCGGCGACGTCGGCGCGCACCACGTGCACGCTCGCGCCGAGGCGCTCGAGCGCGGCAATCGCCTGCTGCGCGTCGGCGCCGGCCGCGCCGCTGCGCCCGAGCAGCGTCAGATGGCGCGCACCCTGCCCGACCAGCCAATGCGCAATCTCCAGGCCGAGCGCACCGCAGCCGCCGCTGATCAGGTAGGTCGCCTGGCCGTGCACCGTGACAGCCAGCTCGGCCGACGCGACGGCACGCTCGCTCGGCACGATGCGCGGGACGAGGCGGCGCCCGCCGCGCAACGCGATGCGGTCCTCGCTGCCCGGTGCGTCGAGCAGCTGGAGGATCGCGGCCGCATCGGCGCCGGGGCCGCGCGGCCGGTCGAGGTCGAGCATCGCACCCCAGAGTTGCGGGTGCTCGCGCGCGATCGTGAGGCCGATGCCGCACAGCGCTGCGGCCGCCAAGGCCGGCGGCGGTTCGCCTGTCCCGCCGGCGACGCAGGCGCCCCTCGTCACGAGCCACACCGTCGATGCCGACCAGGCCGGCACCAGGGCCTGGACCAGGTGCAGCGCGCTCGCCGACAGCGCGATCGAATCGGCGACCATCGCATCGGTCGCGCACTCGCCGCAGTCACGGGCGTCGAGGGCCCACAGGTGCACGACACCCAGCGCTGCCGGCCCGTCCGCGAGGTGACCCAGCAGCCGAGCGACATCGCCCGGTCTCGTCGGGTCGATCTCGAATTCGTCTGCGCCCGTCTGCGCAAAGGCCGAGCCGCGCGACGCCCGCACCACCCGGTCGCCGCGCGCCTGGAGCGAGCGCGCGAGCGCGTGCCCGATCCCGCCTGCGTCGACGAACAGCAGCCAGCTGCGGCTTCGCGGCGTGGCTTCGGCTTGGCCGTTGCGCGCAACGATCAGTGCCTGGCGCGCCATCACCGGATGGCGCGTCGGATCGGCCGCAATGCTCTCGACCTCTGCAAAGCCCTCGGCGGCGAGCAAGTCGCGCCAGCGCCCGGCGTCGAGCAGCGGATACGACGGGCGCAGCGCGCTGTCCTCGAAGCGCCACCAGCCTGGCGTCAAGCCCCAGATCAGGTCGACCCAGTCGGCCGGCTCGGTGTTCTCGAGCAGCAGCAGCACGCCGCCCGGCGCGAGGAGCGAGCGGGCATGGGCGACGCTCTCGGCGAGCGAGCGGGTCGCGTGCAGCACGTTGAACACGATCGCGACGTCGAACGCTCCCTCGGCGAAGCCCTGCGCGCGGGGTGGCCGTTCGATGTCGAGCGTCTCGTAGCGCAGGAACCGATACGGCGCGAAGCGCTCGCGCGCCGCGGCGAAGTAGCCGGCCGAAACGTCGGTGTAGACGTATTCGGAGCGCGGCGGCAATGCCGGCAGGACGTGCGCGGTCGCGCCACCGGTGCCCGCGCCGATCTCGATCACCCGCAGCCCCGGGCCGGCCGGACGCGAACGGGCCATCGCGGCGACGGCGCTGCGCAGCAGGTCGTGCATGGCCGCCACGCCGGGCGAGTCGCCATAGACCGCCGCCGCCTTGCGCCCGCCGTCGCCGAACAGCAAAGGCAGCGGATCGCAGCGCCCGGCCAGCACGTCGCCCAGGCGCGCCGTGCAGCGGTCGAAGAGCTGCGTTTCGACCGCGGCCGCCGTCGTGTCGCCGACTGGATCCTCGACGGGCAGCCCGGCCGTCTGCATCCAGCCCTCGCCGTCACGGCGCAGCGCGCCGTAGCGCGCAAGCATGTCCAACAGCCGCCCGAACAGGCGCCGGTGTCGAGGCACGATGCCAAGGGCGCTTTGCAGGTCGTCGCCGGTGCGTGTCTCGCCGATGCGGTCGCGCCAGCCGAGCAGCCGCAATGCCGCCGCAGCCCGCGCCGGCGCGCGTGCGTCGAGCGCCGCGAGCGCGTCGGCGTACGCGACGATCCCTGGTTCGGCCGTCGACCGGTCGAGCCGCGGACGCAGTTCGGTGGCGATCAGCGCCGGCGACGGCAGCAGGGTTTCGTCGCCGGGAGGCGGCACCCAGCTCAGCTCGTAGTACGCCCCGCCGGGGCGCAGCAACGTCGCGCCGGCCGGTCGGGCGTGCAGGCCGGTCACTTCGATCAGCACCTCGCCCGCATCGTCATACAGCCGCAGGTCGGCGACGCGTACCGCGTCGCTGCCGGGGCGCAGCCGCGCGTGCGCCCACGCCGTGGTGGCGGGTCGGCGGTGGATGCGCAATTCGTCCATGCGCGTCTGCAGCCATGTCGCCCCGCCCTCGGGCGTCGTGGCACCGAGCACCTGTGCGCAGGCGTCGAGCCACAGTGGGTGAAGCCGATAGCGCGGGTCGCGCGCGCCGTCGGTGTCGGGCACGCGCAGCCGGCCGAGCGCTTCGCGCTCGCCGCGCCACAGCCGCTCGACGGCACGCATGGACGGCCCGAACTCGACGCCGTGGCGCGCATAGCCTGCATAGAGCGCGCTGGCGGTCGTCTCGCCGATGATGCGGGAGCGCAGGGTGTCCAGCGTATCGGGCGGCGTCCCGAGAGGGTCGGGCCCGGCGGAGGACAGCAGCCCGGTGGCATGCAGCGTCCAGCCGGACGACCCGGCGGCGCTGCCCTCGGCGGCGCGGCTGTGGACCTGGAGCGGCCGCCCCTCGGACGATGGCGCGAGGAGCGAGGTCTGCACGACGCGAGCGGTCTCGGCCTCGAGCGTGAGCGGACGGTGGAACACGAGGTCCGCAATGCGGCTCGCTTCGACGCCGAGCGTCGCCGCGGCCGCCAGCGCGAGCTCGACGTAGCCCGATGCCGGCATGAGCGGCGCGCCGAACACCCGGTGCTCGTCGAGGAGCTGCGGCTCGCCGGCGGCGAACTCGCCCTCCCAGACGGTCGCTTCGGGCTGGCACGCACGCTCGTGGCGAGCGCCAAGCAGTGGATGCAGCGCGGGATCGCGCGGCCTCGCTCGGCAGGTGGGCGCCGTGGCCGCCGTCGACCAGTACCGCAGGCGCTGGAACGGATAGGTCGGCAGGCGCACGCGGCGGTCCGAGCGGTCGCCGTCGAAACTTCGCCAGTCGACGGGTGTGCCGCGAACCCAGAGAGCGGCGAGCGTGCCGAGCAGCGTCTGCATGTCGTCCTGCCCGCGTCGCAAGCTCGGCAGCCAGGCCTTCTGCGCTGCCGCGTGCGGGACGCAGCTGCGGCCGAGCCCAAGCAGCACCGGATGCGGGCCGATCTCGACGCAGACGTCGACGCCGTGCCGGTCGAGCGTGCGCATGCCCTCGAGGAAGCGCACGGCCTCGCGTGCATGGCGCACCCAGTACCCGGGCGCCGCAACCTCCGCGCCAGCCAACTCGCCAGTCAGATTGGAGACCAGATCGAGCCTCGGCGACGACCAGGCGACGCTTGACGCGACCTGCCCGAAGCCGGTCAGCATCGGCTCGATCAGCGCCGAATGGAACGCGTGCGAGACGTTCAGCGGCTGCGTCGTGACGCCCTGCGCGGCGAGGTGCTCGCGCAGGCGCGCGACGCCGCCGCGCGCACCGGAGACCACGACGTGGTGCGGGCCATTGATCGCGGCGATCTCGATATCGGGGACGGACGCCGCGATGGCGGCGCGCACCTCGCCTTCGCCCGCGAGGACAGATGCCATCGCGCCGCCGGCGGGCAGCCGCTGCATGGCCTGCGCCCGCGCGACCACGAGCCGCAGGCCGTCCTCCAGTTCGAAGACGCCGGCGAGGCAGGCGGCGGCATACTCGCCGAGGCTGTGTCCGACCAGCAGGTCCGGCACGACGCCCCACGACATCCAAAGGCGCCCGAGGCAGTACTCGAGTGCAAACAGCGCCGGCTGGGTGTACTCGGTGCGGTCGAGTGCGCCGTCGGGTGACGCCGGATGCAGCACCTCCAGGAGCCGTCGCTCGAGCTGCGGCGCGAGCAACGCGTCGCAGCGCTCGAGGTCGCGGCGGAATGCGGGCTCGGTCTCGAACAGCCGGCGCGCCATCCCCGGGTACTGCGATCCCTGGCCGGTGAACAGGAAGGCAATGCGCGGCGGCCGCGCCGAGGCGGAGCGGTCGTGGCGGAGCAGTCCCGGAGCGTCGCGCCCGGCGGCATGAGCCCTGAGCTGCGCTGCGATCCCGGCGCCGCCATCGGCGAGCGCGCACAGTCGTTGGCGCAGCTGCGCGCGTCCGACGTTCGCGGCGTGGCAGACATCGCCGATCGGCTGCTGCGGATGGCGCTCCAGGTGGTCGGCCATGCGCGCGGCGAGCGCCTTCAGCGCGTCGTCCGACTGCGCCGACAGCGCCAGCAACTGCAGCGGCCGCTGCGCGGCGGCCGCAGGTGCTGCTGGCGGCGGCGCCGGCGGTGCGTCGGCGAGCACCACATGCGCGTTGGTGCCACCGAACCCGAACGAGCTGACGCCGGCAACCCGTGCCGAGGTGTCCCGAGGCCATCGCATCGCGGCACCCGGCACCACGAACGGCATCCGCGCCCAGGCGATGCGCGGATTCGGGTCGCGAAAATGCAGGTGCGCAGGGATCGTCTCGTGGCCCAGCGCGAGCACGACCTTGATCAGCCCGGCGATGCCGGCCGCGGCCTCGGCATGGCCGAAGTTGGTCTTGACCGACCCGACCGCAAGCGGGCGTCCTTGCGGGCGCGTTCCCGCAAACACCTCGGCGAGCGCCTGCAACTCGATCGGATCGCCGAGCGCGGTGCCGGTGCCGTGCGCTTCGACATACGACACCTCCGAAGGCGACGCCCCGGCGACCGCCAGCGCACGCCGGATCACCGCCTGCTGCGACGGCCCGCTCGGCACCGTCAGCCCGCTGCTGTGACCGTCCTGATTGACTGCCGAGCCACGGATCACGGCGAGCACCGCGTCGCCGGCGGCGCGCGCCGCCGACAGGCGCTTCAACACGACGACGCCGCAGCCTTCGGAACGCACGAAGCCGTCGGCGCGCGCGTCGAACGCCTTGCAGCGTCCGTCCGCCGCGAGCATTCGCGCGCGCGAGTGGGTGATGCTGACGGTCGGGGTCAGCAGCGCGTTGACACCGCCCGCGAGCGCCAGCTCGCACTCGTGCATTCGCAGGCTCTGGCATGCCAGGTGCACGGTCACCAGCGACGACGAGCAGGCGGTGTCGACCGCGAGGCTCGGACCCTCGAACCCGAACACGTACGACAGGCGCCCGGCGGCGACGCTGTGCGCATTGCCCGAGCCCATGTAGGAGTCGATCAGTTCGGGGCCGGCGGCCATCAGCAGCTGCGCGTAATCGGTGCCGCTGATGCCGACGAAGACGCCGGTGGGGCTGCCGCGCAGCCGGTCGGCGGCGATCCCGGCATGCTCGAGCGCCTCCCAGGCGACTTCGAGCAGCAACCGTTGCTGCGGGTCGACGGACATTGCCTCGCGCGGCGAGATGCCGAAGAACTGCGGATCGAACTCGTCGATGCGGCTGAGGAAGCCGCCTGAGCGGCTCGAGATCTTGCCGACCGCGGCCGGGTCGGGGTCATGCAAGGCGCTGGCATTCCAGCGCTCGGGCGGCACCTCGCCGATCGCGTCGCGCCCGTCCGCCAGCAACTGCCAGAAGCTGTCGGCATCTTCGACGCCGCCCGGATAGCGGCAGCCGATGCCGACGATCGCGATCGGCTCGGCCTGGGCCTGGCGCTTCAGCGCGTCAAGCTGCGTGCGCACATCCTTCAACGCCGCCAGCGCGCGCGCAAGCTGCGCGCGTTGCCGGTCGTCGGAAGGGGCGAGAGGGGGCGTGGTCATCGGGCAGGGTCCGCGAGTTCGTCGATCAGGCGGTCGATGTCGACCGCAGAAAGCTCGGCCAAGCTGCTGTCCTCGTGCGCCGCAGCCGCGGCCGTGCCGGGGGCCGATCCGATGCAGCCCTGCACGAAGTCCGCGAGCGCCTCGACGTTCGGATGATCGAAGGCGATCGTCGCCGGCAGCGCGCAGCGCAGGCTCGCAGCGAGGCGGTTGCGCAGTTCGACCGAGGTCAGGGAGTCCATCCCGAGTTCGAAGAAGCCCTGGCCCGGCTCGATCGCTTCGCCACCGGCGAGGCCGAGTACCCGCGCCGTCTCGGCGCGCACGTGGTCGGCCAGCAGCGCGCGCCGCCGGCGCGGCGAGGCGGCCCGCAGTTGAGCGGGCAGATCGGTGTCGGCCTCCGCGTCGACCCGGCACGGCGCCGCGGGCGCCAGTTCGGCCAGCAGGGGCCGGCGCAGCCACGGCGCGACGAGGCGCTCCCAATGCACTGCGGCGACCGCGATCTGCCCGCTCGCGGCATGCCAGATCCGTTCGAGCGCGGCGAACCCCTGCGCCGGCGTCAGTGCATCCGCGCCGCGCGCTTTGAGGCGCTCTTCGACGTCCTGCCGGGCGGCGGCGCCGACGCCGGACCAGGCACCCCAGTCGAGGCTCAGCGCCGGCAATCCGAGCGCGCGACGGTGCAACGCCAGCGCGTCGAGGAACGCGCACGCCGCCGCATGGGTCGCCTGCCCCGGGGTTCCGAGCACCGACGTGAACGACGAATAGAGCACGAAGCAATCGAGCTCGAGCGCCGCGGTCAGGCGGTGCAGGTGCCAGGCGCCCCCGGCCTTCGGCCGCAGCACACGGGCGAAGCGCGACCCGTCGAGCTGGCGCAGCGTGCCGTCGTCGAGCACCCCGGCGGCGTGGATGACGCCACGCAGCGGCGGCAGTTGTGCGGCGATGTGTTCGAGCAGCTGTCGGACCTCGTCGGCGCGGCTGACGTCGGCCTGCCGGGCGATGACCCGTACACCGGCGGCGCCGAGTTCGCGGATGGTGCGCTGCGCGTCGTCGCCGCCGACGCTTCGCCCGGCGAGCACCAGCGTGCGCGCGCCGTGTTTCGCCATCCACCTTGCCGTCAGCAGGCCGAGTCCGCCCAGGCCCCCCGTGATCAGGTAGCTTGCGTCGGCGCGAAACGCGACCGGTCGCGGCGCGACCTCGACCGACCGCACCAGCCGCGAGACCTCGCGTTGCCCGCCACGCCAACGGACCTCGTCTTCGGGAGTGCCGCCGGGAGTGTCAGAGTCGATCTCGTCCCACAGCACGTCGGCCGCCTCGTCGTGCGACGCGCAGGGATCGAGGTCGGCCCGCGCCGCGTGCAGTTCAGGATGCTCCGAGGTGATGACGCGGCCGAGTCCCCAGAGCGCCGCCTGTGCGAGTCCGGCGCTCGACGCCGGCGCGCGCACGCCGCCGACGGCCCCCCGAGTGACAAACCAAGTGCGCGCAGGCAGGCGTGGCGCGCCCGCGAGCGCGCGAACCAGCGCCACCGCGCTGCTGCAGCCGAGTTGTCCGGGCTCGGCCTCGTGCGCCGCGTCGAGCGCCGGTTCGTCCAGGCCCCACAGGTGCACGACCGCGAGCGAGCGCGCCGGATCGAGTGTCGCGATGGCCTGGTCGAAGGCTTCGCCGGGCCGCACCATGGTGGACGATCCGCCGCGCGCCGCGTGCCGCGCGGCAAGGCGGGTGCCGATCCCGTCGCGGTCGGTCAGGACCAGCCAGTGTGGCAGCGCCGCGGCTGAAGGCGCGGTCTCGGCCGCGCGGGCAACGATCAACGCCTGGCGCGCGAGGACGCCCCATTGCGCGTCGGGAAGCGCGAGCGACGCGGCGTCGCGAAACCCGCTTCGCTCGAGCAGCGCGATCCACTCGGGCGCGCCGATCAGCGGGTAGTCCGGGCGCAAGGCGTCGTCGGCGAAGCGCCACCAGCCATCGGTCAGCCCGAAGATCAGGTCGATCGTGCAGATCGGCGCGGTGCCCTCGATCAACAGCAGCAGCGCCCCGGGCGCGGCGAGTCGCCTCGCGTGGCGCAGCGCGACCGAGAGATCGCGCGTCGCGTGAAGCACGTTCGCGGCCACGATCAGGTCGAACGCGGGCTCGTCGGCAAAGCCCTGCTCGGCAGGGTCGCGCTCGATGTCGAAGGCCTTGAAGCGCATGAACGCGCGATCGGCGAACTGGGCGCGCGCGGCGGTCATGAAGCGCGGCGAGACATCGGTGCAGAGATAGTCGGTGCGTTCGGCGGGCAGCGCGTCGAGCAGTGCCGCGGTCGTCCCTCCCGTGCCGGCGCCGATTTCGAGCACACGCAGGCGGCGCCCGACGGGCAGGCGCCCGACCCCCTGCCCGATCGCCTCGCGCGCGATCCGGTTCATGATCTGCACGCCCGGCGCGTGGCGGTAGAGCCGGCTCGCCGCCGTCGTGTCGCCATCGGGGAACAGAAGCGCGAGGGGATCCTCGCGCCCGGCCAGCACGTCGGCGAGGCGCGGCCCGCAGCGCCCGAGCAGCGTCGCCTCGGCCTCGGCGCCCGGGCATGCGGCGAGCAGGCGCTCGAGCCGCGCTGCAGGCGCGGTCGGCGCTGCGACCGGCAGGCTCTCCCATTGGTCGCCGGCGCCATCGACGATGCGACGCAGCACCCCGGCCTCCTCGAGCATTCGCGCGCTGCGGTCGAGCAGGCGCCGCCGGCCCGGGACGACGCCGAACGTCGCGGCCAGGTGGTCGCGCCGGCAACGCTCGCCGGGGGCAAACGTCCAGCCCAACGCGCGCCAGGCATCGATGACGTAGCCGACGCTCACGCGTTCGAGCTCGGCGAGCGCACCGAGGTACGGCGCGTCGGCGTGCTCCTGTGCCACTGCGACCAGCCGCGGCTGCAGCGACGCGGCGAGTTGCTGCGATGCGCCCCAGTCGAGCGCGCTCGACGCAGGCTGCGGGCGCCATTGCACTTCGTAGCACAGCTCGGCATCGGCGCCGTCGCGCGCCGTCGGCTGGGCCTGCGCGGCGGGTGCGGCGCCGGTGGCAGGACGCCAGTGGCGTTCGCGCTGCCACGGATAGGTCGGCAGCGCGGGACGGGCGCGCCGTCGGTTGCGGTCGAGGCCCTGCCAGTCGACCGGCTGGCCGCATTCGTAGAGCCGTCCCAGGCCGTCGAGCATCACTTCCCAGTCGTTCGCGCCCGGCCTGAGGCCGGCGATCCCGAGCGCGGGCCGGGCGGTGCCGGGCGTGCACTGGCGCACCAGGTCAAGCAGCGTGCGCCCGGGGCCGCCTTCGATGTATGCATCGCAGCCCAGCCGGGCCAAGGTGGCCGCACCGGCCGCGAACTGGACCGGGGCGCGGACGTGGCGCACCCAGTACTCGGGCGTTGCGACCTCCGGGCCCGCCGGCTGTCCCGTCAGGTTGCTCACGAGCGGCAGCTGTGGCGGCCGATAGCGCACCTGGCGCGCCGCGTGCTCGAATTCGGCGAGCATCGGCTCCACGAGCGGCGAGTGGAACGCATGCGAGACGCGCAGGCGCCGGGCCACCACGCCCGATGCCGTGAGCGCCGTGACGATGGCGTCGACTGCGTGCACGGTGCCCGAGATCACCGTCTGCTGAGGTGTGTTGAGCGCGGCGATCGACGCTTCGCCGGCATGGCGTGCGACCCACGGCGCAACGACTTCGGCTGCAGTGCCGATGGCGGCCATCGCACCGCCCGCGGGCAGACGCGACATCAGGACCGCGCGGCGCGCGACCAGCCGCAGCCCATCCTCGACGCTGAACACGCCGGCCGCGCATGCGGCGACATACTCGCCGACACTGTGCCCGGCGACCGCGCTCGGCGCGACGCCCCAGGACCGCCACAGCTCCGCGAGCGCGAACCCGATCGCGAACAGCGCCGGTTGCGTGTACATCGTGTCGTCGAGCCGGCCGCCGCCGTTGCCGTGGATCGCATCGGTCAGCGCGATCGGCAGCAGGTCGCGGACGATCTCCGCGCAGCGGTCGATCGCATGGCGGTAGATCGGCTCGGTGTCGTAGAGCGTGCGGCCCATGCCTTCGTACTGCGCGCCCTGCCCGGGAAAGAGGAACGCCGGCCTGGGCGGCGCCGCGGTCGCGCCAGCGTCGGCCGTGGCGCAGCCGGCCCCTGCGACCGCCGCAGCCAGCGCGCGCAGCCGCGGCAGGGCGTCGCGCGCGTTCGCCGCAACGAGCGCGGCACGCACCGGCAGTTGCGCGCGTCCGGTGTTGGCGGCGAAGCAGATGTCGGGCCAGGTCTCGTGCGGATGCGCTTCCAGATGATCGGCGTAGCGTCGCGCCACCGTCCGCAGCGCGCCGCGGGTACGCGCCGACAGCGCCAGCAGGTGCAGCGGACGGTCCGCCTCCGCGGGGGGCGACAGCAACCCGGGAACCGCCTGCTGCACCACGACGTGCGCATTGGTACCGCTCGCGCCGAACGAGCTGACGCCGGCGTGCCGCGGACCGTCGCGCATCGGCCAGGGCCGGCGCTCCGTGACGACCTCGAGCGGCAACCCGGCCCACGGGATGTGCGGGTTCGGCACGCTGAAGTGCAGGTGCGCCGGGATCTCGCCGTGTTGCAGCGCGAGCACGACCTTGATCAGACCAGCGATTCCGGCGGCCGCTTCGGCGTGGCCGAGGTTGGTCTTGGCCGAACCGATGAGCAACGGACACGCCGGGTCGCGTCCGCCGGCGAGCGCAGCGGCGGCCGCCTGCACCTCGATCGGGTCGCCCAGTGGCGTCCCGGTGCCGTGCGCCTCGAGGTAGTCGATCTGCGCCGGCTCGACGCGCGCGTTGGACAGTGCGCGGCGGATCAGCGCCTCCTGCGCGCGGCCGCTGGGCACGGTGAAGCCGCCGCTGGCGCCGTCGTGGTTGACCGCCGAGCCCCGGATCAGCGCGAGCACGCGGTCGCCCGCGGCGACGGCGTCCGACCAGCGCTTGAGCACGATGACGCCGCAGCCCTCGGCCCGCGCATACCCGTCCGCGGCCGCGTCGAAGGTCTTGCAACGGCCATCGGCGGCGAGCATGCGGGCCCGGCAGATCGCGACGCTGTTGTCGGGCGCCAGGATCAGGTTGGCCCCGCCGGCGAGTGCCAGGTCCGATTCGCCGGCTCGCAGGCTCTGGCACGCGAGGTGCACCGCCACCAGGGAGGACGAGCACGCCGTGTCGACCACCATGCAGGGCCCCTGCAGCCCGAGGACGTGCGCGATGCGGCCGGCCGCGCCGTTCAGCGAGTTGCCGGTGCTGTAGTAGGCGTCCAGCGCCGCCGCGCCTTCGCGCAGCAACAGACCCCCATAGTCGTTGGTCGTCAGCCCGACGAAGACGCCGCTGCTGCTGCCCGAAAGCCGGTCGGGGGCCAGTCCCGCATGTTCGAGTGCCTCCCAGGCGACTTCGAGCAACAGCCGCTGCTGCGGGTCCATGCTGGCTGCCTCGCGCGGCGCGATCTCGAAGAAGCGCGCATCGAAGCCGTCGACCTCGGCGAGGAATCCGCCGCGGCGCACGTACATGGTGCCCGCGGCGTGAGGGTCGGTGTCGAAGTATGCATCGACGTCCCAGCGCCCGACCGGGATCTCGCCGGTGGCGTCGACAGCGCCCTGCAGCAGCCGCCAGTAGGCCTCGGGACCGTCAGCGCCGCCGGGAAAGCGGCAGCCGATCCCGATCGCGGCGATCGGCTCGGACTTCGCGCGTTGCAGACCCTCGATGCGGGCCGCCGCTTCGTCGAGCAGGCCCGCGAGTCGGCTCGAGGTCGCAAGGTCGGTGCTCATGGCCGAACCTCCTCTTCGCCTTCGACCCGGTACCAGGTCGGGCTGAGCCCCGGCAGGTTGCCGCGCAGACCGATGCGGTGGAAGCGCCCACCGCGCTCATCCTCGAAAGACAGTTCAGCGCACAGCGCTGCGATGTGAAAGGTCGCGCCGGCGTGCGCGATCAATCGAGTGTGTCGCGCATCGTCAAGGTGCAGGCCGTCTTCGCCGCCCGCGATCACGAGCCGGTCGTCCGAGCCCATGTCGCGAAAGGGCCCGAGGAAGCGAGACGGCGCCTCGATGCGCACGCGCGGCTCATCGAACGGCGGCAGCCCGAGGAACTCGGCGATCCGCCGTTCGCGCGCAGGCCACCCCGGTGCATCCAGCGCGAGCACCGGCATCCCGAGGCGAGCGCACAGTGACTCGGCGAGGTCGCTCCAGCGCTGGTAGAAGCGCACCAAGCCAGCGAAGTCGGCGAGGCCGTGGTCGCGGCCGTAAGGCGTGGCGGCGAGCAGCTTGATCAGCGCCGCCTCGTAGCCTGAATCGCACCGGTCGTCGCACACCGCACGCAGCGCCTGCGCCACGTCGCCCGGGCGAAACCAGACGAGCACGGGCCGCTGACCGGCGACGGCGTGGTCGCAGGCAAGGATGCTCGACGTGATCTCGCGCTCGTCGGCGTTCATCGCCAGCAGCAGCCCGACCGTCGATTGCAGCAGCGCGCTTTCCAGGATCGTCCTCACGCCGCTGGCCGCGCAGTGCAGGGCAAGCCGCCGCCAGCGCATCGGCAGCGTGCGCGTGGCGAAGCCGGGCGCGACCGCCCCGCTCTCGAAGATGCACTGCAGTTCGCCCGCCTCCCAGATCGGGTGCGAGGTGTCGTGCTCGTAGATCCAGCGTGCTGCGACGCCGCAGCGTTCCAGGTGCAGCCAAAGCCGTTGCGCGGTGGTCGACTTGCCGGAGCCGGTCAGGCCGTCGATCAGGATCAGCGTCGTATCGATCATGACGCACGCACCAGTGATTCGAGCCGGGCGATCCGGGCCTCGATGGCGTGGGGCAGCGCCTCGACCGGCGTGGGCGCGGGCGCAGCAGCGGGTGCATCAGCCCAGCCGAGCGCCTCGGTGGCCAGCCAGTCGGCCATCTCGGCAATGGTGGGACGGTCGAAGACGATCGTCGACGACAGGGTGATGCCGAAGTCGCGGGCGAGACGGTTCCTCAGCTCGATGGCCATCAGTGAATCCATGCCCATCCGGAAGAAGCCCTTGCGCACGTCGGGGCGCTCGCTCTCACCGAGGCCGAGGACGCCGGCGACGCGCCGCTGCAGATGGCCGAGCAGCCAGTCGCGGCGCGCGGCCGGTGTCAACGTTGCGTAATCGGCCTCGAGACGGGCGCCGGGAGCCGCCGCTGCCATCGAAGGCTCCGGCGCCTGCGGCCAGAGGCGCGCCAGCAGCGGACGTTCGCGCCCGGCCTCGTAGACCTCGCGGAATCGCGGCCAGTCGACGTCGGCGACCGCGATGTGCGGCTCGAGTGTTCCAAGGTGCCGTTCCATCGCCGCGAGCGCGTCGGCCGGCGCCAGGGCGCGCACGCCGACGCGAGCGAGCCAGTCGCGCGCCCTGCCGGTCGCCATGCCGGCGTCGTTCCAGGGCCCCCACGCGATGCTCAGCGCCGGCAGGCCAAGACCACGGCGATGCGCGGCCAACGCGTCGAGGAAGGCGTTGGCCGCGGCATAGTGCGCCTGGCCTTTCGAACCCCAGGTCGCCGCAACGGACGAATAGAGCACAAACAGATCGAGGTCGAGCGTCGCGGTCAGCTGATGCAACAGCCATGCACCGGCGACCTTCGGCCTCAGCACGGCCTCGATCGCGGCAGGCGTGAGGCTCTCCAGAGGCTCGTGGCCGTAGACGCCAGCCGCGTGGACGATGCCGCCGAGTGGCGGCAGTCGTGAACCGATGTCGTCGAAGACTCGCTGCAGGTCGGCGCCCGAGGCAGTGTCGGCGGCTGTCACGACGACCGTTGCGCCACGACGCTGCAGCTCGGCGACCGCCGCACGCGCTGGCGGCGACGGCAGATTCCGGCCGGCCAGGACCAGGTGAGCCGCGCCGCGCCCGACCATCCAGTCGGCAACGCGCAGGCCGAGCGCACCCAGCCCGCCGGTGATCAGGTAGGTCGCGTCGGCGCGCAGCGCGCGCACTCCCCCGGGAACGCCGGCTTCAGGCAGGGGCTCGACGCGCGCGACAAAACGCTGTCCGGCGCGGATCGCGACCGCGTCTTCGATGCCGGACAGCGCGATCTCGGCCGCCACTGCGGCGAGGTCGGCGTCGCTGGCAAGCGTCGCCACGTCGATCGTGCCGCCCCAGAACTCCGGGTGTTCCAACGCGATGGTCCTGGCAAAGCCTCGCACGCAGGCCGACGAGCACCCCGGCGCCATGGCGGCTGGCTCGACGGCCACCGCACCGCGCGTGACGATCCACAGGCGCGTGTCAGCGCAACGGGTCGCGGACGAGGCCGCGATGGCCCGCACCAGTTGCAGCAGCGCGGCGCAGTCGTGCACCTGCGCCGCGAGCAGCGCCTCGGCGGGTGCGGATGGCCCCAGCGCCTCGGCGCTGTCGCATGCCCAGAGGATGCCTTGGGCGTGCGACTGCGCGAGCAGCCGTTCGACACCTGCATCGGCGCGCGCCACACGCACGCGAGCGCCCTGGCGTGCGAGCGCCGCGGCGGTTCGTTCGCCCAACCCGCCCTCGTCGTCGATGACCAGCCAGTGCCGCAAAGCGGACGACGTTGCAACGGGCGCAGGGGACTGCCGGAGCCACGTCAGCCGATACGCGGGCAGCGGCACGCGAGCCGGTGACTCGGAGGGCGACGCCATGGCCGCGTCGCTCCAGTAACGCTGACGCTCGAACGGATAGGTCGGCAGCGCAACGCGCCGGCGTGCTCGGCCGCGGTCGACGCCATCCCAATCGACCGGAACACCGAGTTCGTGCAGCCGCGCCAATGACGACAGCATCGTGCGTCCGTCGTCACGCCCGGGCAGCAGGCTGGGCAGCAGCACCGGCGGATCGTCGGCGAAGTGGCGCCCGGCCAGGCCGAGCAGGGTGCCGCCGGGGCCGATCTCGACGCAGATCCGCACACCGCACCGCCGCAGAGTGTCCAGTCCATCGGCGAAGCGCACCGGCTGGCGAGCATGCATCGCCCAGTAGGTCGCCCAGTCGTGGGCGCCGAGCGCGCGCGCCTGCAAGCGGCCCGAGACATTCGTGATCAAGTCGACCCGCGGCGCCTGGTGGACGATCTGACGGGCCGCATCGGCGAGCGGTGCCAGCACGGGATCGAGCGTCGGCGAGTGAAACGCATGCGAGACATTCAGCGCGCGCGCGCTGATGCCCTCGGCCGCGAGGCGCGCCAGTACCGCGCGCAACGGTTCCGGCGGCCCGGCGACGACCACGCTCGCGTCGCCATTGACCGCGGCGATGGCGACTTGATGGGCGACAAGCTCCCCGCAGCTGGCGAGGGCGTAGCGCACGCGCTGCTCGCCCGCGTGCACCGCGGCCATCGCGCCGCCCGGCAACGCCTGCATCAGCCGCGCGCGCTCGGCGACGAGCCGCAGGCCATCCTCGAACCCGAAGACGCCGGCGACGCACGCGGCGACGTACTCGCCAACGCTGTGGCCGAGCACCGCGCGCGGCACGACGCCCCATGACTGCCACAGTTCAGCGAGCGCGTACTCGAGCGCAAACAGCGCCGGCTGCGTGAAGCCTGTCTGGTCGAGCCGGCGGTCGTCTGCGTCGCTGTGCATCAGCCGCACGAGCGAAGTCCGCAGCAACGGCGAGAGCACGTCGTCGCAGCGGTCGAGCACGCGGCGAAACAGCGGCTCGGTCTGGTACAGCCCGCGTCCCATCTGCAGGTACTGCGCACCCTGGCCGGAGAACAGGAATGCAACGCCAGGTGCCTCGGCGCCCTCGTCCGGGGCCACGCCCGGCTCGGTGTCGCCCGCGGCGACCGCCGAGAGTCCGCGAGCGAGTTCATCGGGCGACGAGGCGACGAGCCCGACGCGCACCGGAAAATGCGTGCGCCCCGTGTTCGCGCTGTATCCGATGTCGGCCAGCGCAAGCCCGAGGTGCGCGTGCAGGTGTGCCTCGAAGCGCGTGGCCTGCGCGCGCAGCGCCGACGCCGAACGCGCCGAGAGTGCAATCAGGTGCACCGGGCGCCCGCACGCGGCCGGCCGAGGCTCGACAGGCGGAGCGGCTTGCACCACCACGTGGGCGTTGGTGCCGCTCATGCCGAACGAGCTGACGCCCGCGAGGCGCAGCGTGGAAGCGGCATCGGTGCCGGCACGCGGCCACGCGGTGGGATGCGTCGGCACGGCGATCGACAGCGCATCCCAGTCGATGCGCGGGTTCGGCTGGCGCAGGTGCAGGTGCGGCGGGATGGTCCGGTGTGTCAGCGCAAGCACGACCTTGATCAGCCCTGCAATGCCGGCCGCCGCTTCGAGATGGCCGATGTTGGTCTTGACGGACCCGATCCGCAACGCATCATCGCGTCCCCGTTGGGTGCCGCAGAGCACCGCTGCCAGCGCCTCGACCTCGATCGGGTCGCCGAGCGGCGTCCCGGTGCCGTGGGCCTCGACGTAGCCAATCTCGCCGGCCTGCACGCGGGCGTTGGCCAGTGCGGCGCGAATCACCTGTTCCTGCGCGGCCTGGTTCGGCACGGTGAGTCCGCTGCTGTGGCCATCGTGGTTGACCGCCGAGCCGCGGAGCAGCGCGAGGATCGTGTCCCCCCGGTCGAGCGCATCCGAAAGACGCCGCAGCACGACGACTCCGCAGCCTTCGCCCTGGCCGAATCCGTCGGCCGATACGTCGAATGCCTTGCAGCGGCCATCGGCCGCCAGCGCCCGGCTCATCGACATCATGATTGCCACTTGCGGCGACAGGTGCACATGGCAGCCGGCAGTCAGCGCGAGGTCGCATTCGCGCAGCCTGAGGCTCTGGCACGCCAGGTGGACTGCCAGCAGCGACGAGGAGCACGCAGTGTCGACGGCCAGGTTCGGACCCTTCAGGTCGAGCACGTGGGCGAGCCGGCCGGGGCCGTAGCACAGGCCGTTGCCGGTCGCGTGCCAGGCCGTCAGCGACGGCGTTGCTGCGTGCAGCAGGTGTTGCGAGTAGTCGCTGCGCCCGATGCCGACGAACACACCGGTGCGGCTGCCGCGCAACCGGTCAGGTGCCTGCCCGGCGTGTTCGAGCGCCTCCCAGGAGACCTCGAGCAGCAGTCGCTGCTGCGGATCAAGAAGCACCGCCTCACGCGGCGAGATGCCGAAGAACGCCGCGTCGAAGCGCTCGATGTCCTCGACGAACGCACCTTCACGGGTATAGATCGCACCCGGTGTCGCTGGCGTCGGGTCGTAGTAGGAGGCAACGTCGTAGCGCTCATGCGGGATCGGGCCGACCGCATCGAACCCGGCGAGCAGGCGCTCCCAGAAGGCATCGGGGCCATTGGCGCCGCCAGGGAAGCGACAGCCCATGCCAATGACGGCGATCGGCTCGGACGCTGCGCGTTCGGCCGCCTCGAGCCGTGCCCGCGCCTGCCTGAGGGCGGCTACGACGCGCTGCGATGAAGATGGCAGCCCCATGGAAGACTCTCGTCCCATTGCAGACGGCCAGCTCGCGCCGGCATCCGCATGTTCAAACTGTCGCGATGGCTTCGTGCGGGCAGACGCTCGAGAAGGAGTCGGCATTCGGGACGGGCCCAAGAAGACTCGACCGATTCATGCCTGAAGACACTCCCGCACCGTTGGGCGACGAGCGAATTCCACCCTGCAGCGCACCTGCCAGTACCATCGGGTACCTTGCCGTTGACTGGAAGACTCAATCCCTCCAGAACGCGGACGCGTAGGCGCGACATACACCTTCCTCCCGGTTCCGAGAAGCGTTGTTATCACGGTTTGGCCGTGTGTGAATGCTCGCGCTCAAAGCGCGGGGGGGCCAGTGTCGTCGCGCTCGTGACGCTCGTCAATACGACTTGCGATCAATGCCGCAACTCGGTCTTTCGCTTGTTGCTTCTCAGAGTTTGCGACATCCCACACCACCAAAACTGTGCACGCACACGGCGTTGCGCATCGGCACGATTCGCATGGGATGTCCTGCCAAGTTGCGGCGTGCGCGGACTCAAATGCGCCGCAACGACAACGAAGTGACTGGTGCAAAGATTTGAGATCCAGCGCATCCGCACCGTCCACGACGCGGTCAACGTGTCAGACTTCTCGGCACCGAGGAGCACGCGCCGGCCTCCAACTCGGTGAGCAAGTAGTAATTAAGAACTACTTTATTACTCAGTGATTTCGGGTCACTCTCAATTGCGCGAGGTGATCGGTCTAGTACGAATGGAAGGTTGTAGCGACGACCCATCCCCGATACGCAGACAGAGGGGTTTTTGGTCGAAAGACAGTCATGTGCCCCCGCACCGCAGGCTCTTGACAGGCGCACGCGCCAGATCGACGAACCGACCCCTTGCGTAGCAAACCCAATACGCAGCCATTCTCGACTTGTTCAATTCGAGGAGTGTTTGCGTGGCTGACTCTATTTGATAACTAATTCAATGAGATCATTGCCAACGCGCAATACCAGAATCCCCACTCACGCTACGCACGCGAGGATCCTCGCAGCGCAAAGCGCTGCCGACCTATTCCTGCCGACCGGCTGAGAACGATCAGCGCCTCCAGTTCAACAGCGAGCCCCATCCGAAATCCCGCATCGTGACCCGACTCTGTGCTTCGGTCGTCACCGCTTCGTCGCCTGTCAGCACGGCCAGCTTGGACACGACTTCCGGCAGTTGCGCGACTTCCAGCGTGCAGAGTTCGCAGCGACTGAGCCGGACGGTACCGTCGTCGCTGGACGAAAGTATCGTCTTGCCGTCCTTGGCGAACTGCGCGGTACTGACCGTCTCGCTGTGCGCGCGCAGGCTCACAAGCTTCACGACGCGGTGCTTCTTCGGGTCGAAGCTCCAGATGTCGACCTGACCGTCTGCGCTGCCCGTGGCGATGCGCCGGCCTGTCGAGTCGAATGCGGCGGTCATCAAGGTCCCGCTGCCGCCTCCCAGTTCCACGATCTTGTCCGTCGCCGGGTTCATGGGCCAGGCCTTCGCGCTGCGGTCGTTGCTGCTCGACAGCAGCCACTGACTGTCCGGGCTGAAGCTCAAGGACCGGATCGCCCCTTTGTGGGCATGAATGATCTGCGCATGGCCTGACAACCCGTCGCGGGGCCAGAGTTCGATGGTTCGCTCGTTGGTGACTGCGATCCAGCGGCCGTCCGGACTCAGCGCGATGACACCACGCCGAGGATCGGATGTGCCCGAAACGGCCAGCGATTCCGCGTCGTCGTGGTCCAGCGCGGAGCTCGGCCACAACGCCAGAACGCCGTTGTCATCGATCGTGAGGAGTTCGTCGCCAGCGCTCGAGAAGACCGCCTGACGCCATCCGACCAGCCAATTGGGTCTTTGCTCGACACCGGAGACCGCATCGAAGACCGTGGCGCCCGCCAGGGTCGACACGTCTTCCGTCGCCACGCTCGCGGCCAGGAACCGTCCATCCCGGCTCCATGAGGGACGCGAAAGGGTGCCTTTCGAATCGATCTGCAGCGTCGTTTGCCTCGGGGCTTCCTCGATGTCGTGACGCCCATTCAGTTCCAGGATGGCGCTGCCCTTCTCTTCGAGGATCGCGGCGCGGGTGCCGTCCGGCGAATACGCGGCGCCCAGGATCCTGGATTCGCTCGCGCGCAAGAGCTGCGGGATATCGAGACGCCAGCGCAGCGCCTGACCATCGAGGCCCAACGTGACCAGGCTGCTGCCGTCGGCGGAAGTGAAGATCGCACGCAGCACGACGTCGCGGTGTCCTCGCAAGATCGCAACGGGAAGCGCCGTTCGCATCGACCAGACGCGCACGATGCCGTCATGGCTCGCAGTGACGATCAGCGAGTCGTTCGCTGCAAAGTCGATGTCGGACACCCAGTCGTCGTGCTTCAGGACCCGCTCGGAATGGTCGCCGTCCCAGATCTGGACCGTCTTGCCCGACAGCGTGGCGAACAGGTGCCGGTCACCACGCGCGGGCAGGTAACGCACCGCCTCGATCTCGCGCGCATGCGCCAGCGGTTGCCCGGAAGCCCCGTCCTTGTGGCCTTCCGGGCGTTTCGGATCCCCCTTGTCGAGCCGCCACATGATGGCATTGCGGTCGGCACCGGCGCTCAGCAGCCGCCGGTTGTCGGCCGGATCGAAGGCGAGATCGAGCACCTTTTTTCCGCCATGGGTCCGGCGCACGGTGCCGGAACGCGCTGCATTCGACGCATCGATCTCCTGCCAGATGTCCGGCGCTCCCTTCTGTGCTGGCGCCGCGAGTTGCCTGACCTCGATCTGGCCCGATGCATCCCCGATGGCGAGACTCCCGCCATCCGCCGAGAAGGCCAGCGCCGCGATCTCCGGGCGGGCCTGACGCGGCTCGTACGCGAGTGTCGGCGGGCTGCCCCTGTCGAGCTGCCACACCCATACTGCGCCCGAGCAGTCGCCGGCAACGCGCGAGCCGAAGATCGCCATCGTCTTCGTCACGCCGCCGCGGGGACAGACCAACGGCCTGGCCTCGGTGCCATCGAGCCGCTGGTGCTGCGCCTCGCCATCCGCCGTGAGTGTGACGACCGAGTTGTTGTCTGCGCTCATCCAAGCCCGCCGGATCGTGCCGCTGCGATTCATCGGCGTTCCGATCTCGTTCAGCGTCTGTGCATCCAGCACCTGCACGGAATTGGCGCGAACCGCCAGGAGGCGCGTGCTGTCGGGACTGAGCGCCAGGTCGGCAATGGTCGGCGCCCCCGGCAGTGCCAGGTCGACGTGGCTCACCTGCAATGTCGCCAGTGCGCTGCGCAGGGCGATGACGGCACCGCTGTTGGAGGCGTCAAACCGGACTGCGGCCATGGCGAGGTGGGCGGCCTTCGCAGGATTGCGATTGAGCTCGCCGTAGGCATAGCTGGTGAGAATGCGCGCCTTCGTCGCCCCCGCCAGCATGAAACCGGCGGCGCCGATGACCAGGGCGGTGACGAAAATCGTGCCGGCCAGCCCGGTGATCAGCCATCTCCGGTTGCGCTCCCTGAGCGCCGACCGCCGCTGCGCCACGCTGCTGCGTTCCAGGTATCGCTGGACGGCCTCGCAGCGTTGCGCACCGACCTTGGCGCCAAGGTACAGGCCCGCCCAGGCGCCGTTGGGCCGTTGGGTCGCGTGCCATTCGAGCGCATCGGCCAGTGCGGCGCCACGCAGCAAGGAACCCTCACCCTTCGCGTTCTGCTCCTCCTGGTAGACGATGTTCCGGAGGCGCTGTTCCGACTCCGACTCGGCCGCGACCCAATCCCGCAGCCGATCCCACAGCCGGATCAAGCTCTCGTGGGAAATGTTGATGATCGGATTGCCGTCCAGCACCGGGCCGTCCATCAGGAAGCAGGTGTCGCGCTGCCGGAAGCGCTGGACCACCTTGGCCACGTCGTCGCGCGGGCCTGCGACGACCTCGCAGAGCGTGTCGAAGGGGAGTGGCCGCCGCCGCTCGCGCCCCTCCGGCCCGCGCTGCAGGCTGGACCGCTCGGTGACCCGTTCAGTGAGCGCGCGAAACACCTTGGCAACCGTGGCCTCCAGACCCGGCAGGTCCCCGCACGCTTCCTTTCCGTGTTCCGACAGCGCGCGCACCGTCGTGCCCGCCTCCTCGTAGTGAACGATGTCGATCGGCGACGCGCCGCCGGTGGCGCCCGCCCACTTGTTCCAGGTACGGGTCAGCGCGTGCTGCAGCACCGGCAGGTCGTCGTAGGCGTCGGTGACATCATTGAGCAGTCGCTGCACCAGTCGCGGCGACACCTGCTTGCCACGCAGACCCACGGGGCCGGTGATCACCTCCGTGCGCTGGGCGCGGGTCAGCCGTGGCACCAGGTACTGTCCGCGGCTGATGGCCTCGGGGAGCCCGCGAAAATCGGCGCAGCTGCCGAGTTCATCGGATCGCAGCGTGATCATGACGCTGACCGGCGAGTCGCGATCGAAGGCCACGTTCAACAACAGCTTGACGAAAGCCTGGGACTCGTCCGGGTCGAGCTCCTCGCGAAAGATCTCCTCGAACTGGTCGACGACGACCAGCAGGCGCTGCTGCGGGCCCGGGCGCGAAAGCCGGATCGCATCGATCAGCCCGCGACCGCCCAGCCTGAGCCAGCCCAGCAGCCGGGCCTCGGCATCCGGGTCCTCAGCCAGCGCGTTGTCGCCTTCCAGTGCCGGAACCAGCGCGCGCGCCAGGGCGACCGTCGGCTGCGGACAGGCAGACATGATGGCGCTGCGCCACTGCGACTTTCCGTCGCCATTCAGGTCGCGCAGCCGGTGAAGCAGGCCGGCGCGCACGAGTGACGATTTGCCGCAGCCCGAGTCGCCCGTGACGGCCAGAAAGGCCACTTGCGAGATCCGCGCCGCGAGTTCGTCGACCTGTTGCTGGCGGCCGAAGAAGCGATCGGCTTCGCTGGTATCGAACGGACGCAGGCCAGGAAAAGGGTTCAGGTCCCGCAACGACGGGGTGCCGCTCATGATGGCTGCTCTGCCGTCGCTACAAAGGCGCGCAGCGAGGATTCGAAGTCGTCCCCACCGACGCGCAGATGGTGGACGCGGCGCGCGTGAAAGGTGGCCTTCTCGTCGCTGTCGGTCCCGGCGACACACAGCGCCAGCGCCGAACGCTCGCGAAAGGCGCTCAGGGTCTTCGCGTCGAGCACCGCCTGGATCCAGCTCTCGGTCACGTCGCCCCAGATCACCACGCAGCCGCTGCACTCGGCCAGCGCGTCGGCATGCGTCGCGAGTGCGTCACCCGATTCGATCTTGATGCGAAGACTGTCGCGGTCGATCCGCTCGGAGAGCAACCGCGTCAGTTCGCCGCTGGCGACCATGTCGCCCGGCCCGATCACGACGGCCAGCTTCGCCGGCGCCGGGCTCGATACGGCCGGCGCGGGGGCGGACCTCAGTTCCCTGACCTTGTCGTAGACGAGGGTCTTGAACTTCTCGATGCTGTCGCCGTCCAGGTACTCGACGCCCTGCTCGGCGAGGTCGTCGTGGATGTAGTCGACGAGTTCCCGCAGTTCCTCGTGCGGCTCGGATCCCGTGGGAATCCACACCAGCGGCATGGGCCGTCCCGCCTCCTTCATGGCCTTCGCCGCGCGTTCGAGTTGCTTGCGCAGGATCGCTTTCAGCTCGTCATTCGCCCGCGGGGGAATGATGTGCACGCAGAGCTGCGCGCGGGCCAGATCGGCACTGAGGCGCTGCTCCAGGATGGGCGAATTCCAGATGTACTGCTTTTCCGGGAGCAGGAGGATCTCGTCGTGCTGCAACAGATCGCAGAGGAGATCCGTGCGACGGTCGTCCGCACCGTAGCCCATGCTGGCCAGGAACAGCGGGGTCATCCCGTGCTGCAGGATGCCGGCAAGCTCTTGCAGCCTGCGCACCAGTTGGACGCCCAGAACTGCCACCTCGTGATAGAAGCTGCCCTTCTCGTTCGCGCGGTTGCCTGGATCGAGTTCGAGCCCGGACTCCTTGTCGAAGATGCCCGTGTAGTGGTAGGGCGCGAACTCCTCAGGGAGCGACTTGAGCGCATGACGCAGGATCGGGACGACCACGCTCTCGATGCCGTTCGATGCCTCATGGCTCGATCTGCGCAAATAGAGATCGAACTCCCTGGCGCACACGGCGGAGTCGAGATAGTTCTCAGTGAGCACCGCGATGAAGATCGCTGCGGAGGACACCGCCTTCTCGATTTCTTCGTTCCAGTTGTCCCCGTACCTCAGGTCCGACGTGTCACGCCAGATGTCGACGCGGTTCAGGCGGGTCGTGAGTTCGCGCGCCAGCTTCTCGCAAAACTGCTCGATCCATGGGTCGGGAGGCGCGTCAATGTGCCGATAGCTCAGGAAGATGTCATGCTCGAACTTCGGTAGGTAAGGTCCCGTGCTGATCGCAGTCGCCATGGTCCCGCTCCTTTTCCGGCGTTGCGCCGCGAGAGGCGCAACGCGGAATGACTCGGTTCGTTTTACGGCGAGATCGACCCCAAGACAATCGACCAAACAGGGGATGACCCCTGTCCGTTCGGCAATGTCCGGAACCCGGAAAGTACCTCTTGCGTCTGAAGGAGGCGTGCGCAGCCGCAAGCTCGCCCTCAATCGGGCAAGTGGGCAAGAACGGCCTTGACTGCAGCCGCCACAGGGCCTGCCATTTCGCGCACAGACATTGCGCTCTCGATCAACCCCTGGCCCGATAGCTCGAACCATGCCTTTCGCGGCTTCGTCGAAACCGCCTCGGAGGTGAGCATCTCGAGGTCCTTGGATACACGCTCGGCCTCGTCGGGAGGCAGCGTCTTCGCCAGTTCTGCGATCTGCGCCGTGAGCGCCTGGAGTTGCGCCTTGAGATGGTCGTTCACGTCGGCTGCGGAGGCCTTGTTGAAGCTGTTCTGGATATTCGTGGCTGTCGCGGTGTCGAAGTCCCCTGCGACATTGATGTTGGCCCCGACGTGGATCGTGATGGGCGCGCTCATCAGTTCGGGCGCAGACGGCGAAGCGGGCACGACCTGAGCAGTGGGCGGCACCGCCAGCGAAGCGCGGATGCTTCGCTCCAGATCCTCGCGCAGCCGCGTGAAGGGCTCGTCAAACTCGGCGCTGATGATGCCCGGCGCCGTGAAGATCGGCATGGGCTCGTTGGGTCGGTGGGGCGAGAAGAAAGGCCTGACAGAGGCACCGTCCACGGCGTGGTCCGCCAGCAGCCACGCGAACACACGCTGCATCGCCTCCTGCGAGAGTGCCAGGATGTACAGACGCTCCCAAACGGCGTGGCCGTACATCTGGAACAACACTTGGATCTTCTGCCGGCACCCTTTATCGTCCCGATGGTGGCCGACGATCAGGATGAACGAAAAGCTGCGCGCCAGCTGGCGCGAGAGCCTCTCGGCCAAGTCACCTGCCGCGGTGGGCGGAAGTCGCACGCCCCGCAGCCGCGTACGCAACCCGCGCTCGAGCTCGCCGTTGAACTGGGCGACCCATTCCTCGACGTCCTCATCCACGGGTGAGAAGCCGATCCATGCGGTGCAGTCGCACTCATTGATCGACGGCAGCGGACGCACCTGGCTCCCGTGAACCTGCGAGCGCAGGCGAGTGAGCATGTCGCGCGCGAGGCGAACCGGCTCGCCGGTGCCTGGATGCTGCGCCTTGGCCAGCGCCTCGGCCAGCGCCAATGCGCCCGCCATGTCGCCGGCCCGCTCGCGCGCCTGGGCGGCGGCGAGCTGCGCTTCAAGGGCCGATTCGCTGCCCTCGCCTTCCAGTTCGACCGCGGCGCGCCAACACAGCTCCGGCATGCCCCATTCGGCGGCCAACGGAAGCAGGGCCTCGAGCCAGAGGCGACGCTCGCGCTTCAGCGGCTGCCAGCGCCCCATCAGCTTGTCCAAGCCTTCGAGCCAGGCCGCGGCGTCGGCCTTTGCCTCGCCGGGAGGCGGGTCGCCTTGCAGCAGCTTCAGCAACGCAGTCGGCGCACGTGGCGCAAGGCTCGGGGCGGACTCGTCCCCATAGGCCATCGCGGCGGTATCCAGCGCGGTGCGCGCCGGCCCGAAGTCGCCGACATGGGCCAGGGCAAGGGACTGCGCCAAGGTCATGTCGAATCGCCTGTCGGGAGTGATCGACATGATGGGCAGGTCGCCCAGGTCCGCTGTCGCCGACACCCGCGCCGCGCGGTCGAACCACGCCGGCCACCCCTCCTCCGATGCCGGACCGGCGGCCACGCCCGTGTCACGCAGCCACAGCGCCGCGCGCAAGTCATTCAGCCGCTCGACCGGGCGCTCCCAGGGCTGTGCGCCGGTCACGATCCACGGGAGGAAAAGCTCGTAGGCACCCCGGATGCTCAGGCTGTCGCTGCTCGACTGCTGGGCAAAGCACAAGCGCTCGCCGAAAGCGTAGTCGGCGGCATGGGGCACCTGCACCTGGTCGAAATACTCGCCGAGCCTCGGCAGGAGGACATCGTCCTTCACCTGATGGGCCAGCGTGCTCGAGAACACGCTGGCAAAGAGCGGCTGGTAGCCGGGGACCACACCGAAGAGCGGGTGCGCCGGGTCGCCCATGCGCCAGACCTGGCGGAAGTGCTCGACCTGATTGTCCACGCGCGAGGCGAGCGGGTACACCCGCAGCGGGCGCAGGTCCGCCGACTTGGCACGGTAGTCCACCGCCTTGCGCACCAGGTGCTCGATGCCGGTCAGGCTCTGGCTGTTGGGCGTGAAGACGACCACCAGCACGTCAGGCAGAAGCATCGTGCTGATGCCGCTGGTGTCCGACAGGCCGGTGCGCGAATCGACAAAGACAAGGCTGTGTTCGCTCGCCAGTCGCGCGCTGAAGGCGCGGAAGAGCGCCGGCGCGCGTGCATACAGGCGCGGCCAGTCGAAGCGGTGCAGACGGGCATCGTAGTCATGGTCGAAGCGCCCGGCGACGATCAGTTCCTGCGCCACCGACCCCTTCGGCGCAGTGCCCGCCACCTGTGCCGGCAGCCGCACCGGAAGCTTGAACGGCGAAAGATCGAAGTCCATCACGAGCGCCGCAGTGCTCTCGTCGTCCAGCGCCTGCAGCCCGCGCCGCGCGAGCAGCACATCGACTTCCTGCGACAGCGCCTCGAACAGTTCGAGCACACCTTGCTGCTGCTCGCTCACATAGCCTTCCAGGCACGGGGCCAGGTAGCGGTGCAGCCCCGGCGCTTCGAGATCGAAGTCGATCAGCAACAGCGGCTTGGCCCCGCTCGGCAGTTGCTGCGCGATCAGCCCGGCGCAGTTGACCAGACCCATGCTGCGGCCGGTGCCCCCCTTGTACGAGTAGAAGGTGTAGACCTCGCCCGGCTCGCCGAGGCGTTGACGCCCCATCCAATGCGGACCGAAGCTCTGCGGCGCAGTGGCCTGCATCAGCGCACTCCGCCAGCGAAGGGAAAGGCGGCCGGTGTGACGCTGGTTTCGGGCGGGAGCTTGAAGCCTCCGCAGATCCCGGCCGCGTGCAGTTGTGCCGCCCTTCCCGCGTCCTGGAGCCAGGACCAGTGCTCATACACCCGATCGGCCAGTCCACTGACGACCTTGCGGTAGCGATGCATGTTGCGCACCTTCTCGGGCGAGACGCCGCAGTCGAGGAAGTCGCTCACGTCGTAAGGGTCCAGCAACGGCATCTTGATCGTGTCCTTCAGCCGCAGACCGAGCAGCCAGTCGCGCTTGGGCACGCCGAGAACCTTGGTGCGCTCGGTGATCAACAGTTCCATGCCACGGAACTCACTCACACAGGCCGGGCTGCCATTGAAATAGTTGGGCGCGCAGACCGCCATCATCATCGCGCTCGAACAGAGCTCACGCTGGATCCACTTCGTCCAGTCGTCGCCCTGGCGGCGCTTCTCGCACCGCTCGACGTCGAACTTGAAGACGGACAGCGTCTTGTCGATCAAGGCGAGGTGCTGGGTGAACTCCTCGTAGAAATAGTTCGCGAACAGGGTGTCCTTGCCCGGTCCGCGCGAGAAGCTGATGAAACAGGCGTGCTCGATCGTCATGGTGCTTGACTCGACTGGCTGCTGCAAACCCCTATGGGGCTCAAGCATACGGCCGGGCGGCACCGCGTCAATCAAGTCGGACTTGCTCGCGCCGCACCCATCGAGCATCACACCGCTCTGCAGCAGATGGTCGGGCCGGGGTCGGTGCCAACGCGCGATGGCGGCATGACATCAAGCCGGTACGCCGCCGTTCAGGGCCTGCCGAAGATGCGATGGACCTCTTCATTCGTCGTCGGAACTCGCTCCAGCGAGTGGCGGCTTATGTCCATGTCTTCCAACTGAAAGCCGCGCTGCAGCAGGTATTGGGTAGGGCTACCGAAGCGGTTCAACATGCCTTGCTCCATGCGAACAATTCGGGGCTTGATGAACCTGGCGTCTTGGCCGCCAAGGTGGTGTAGCGTGGCGATCGGCGCAGCGCGTAGGCGGTGATGGGAATGTCGAATCCTATGGTGCCAATGCGCTTGTTGAGGATTTTGCGGATGTCCGCAGACAAGCCCTCCGGCAGTTCGAGCGTGCAATCTTCCACCTTCATGCCTGCCTGTTCCACAAGACTCTGGAAATCCTCGATGTCCTTGCGCACGCTCGAGCGCAGCGAGTTGGGAACCAATGTGACTTGGCGGTGAATCTGGGGGGCTTGTGATGGTGCAGGAAATTGGGATCCTTAAGGAGCCGATACAGGAAGTTGAAGTAGTAGCCCGTTGCCAAGCCCATCACGGCCGAAATATCGACCACCGCGGCGTTGTCGTAGCACTGGGAAACCGGATTGATCTCATAGTGGGCCTGGTCGTCCGGCTTGAGCATGTGATCCAGCTCCTCCCTCAGCCTCTTGGCGAACCGCACGCGGTTCGGGTAATTTGCCGCCGGCAGATCGATGCGATTCAGTTGAGCCAGATAGCAAGGCGTGATGGCCGTCTTCTTCTGAATCATGAGGTAGGGCAGTCCCAGCGAATGCACCAGGCCCAGTTCGTACATCACGTTCGGCGAGGGTGAACGCTCGCCGGACCTGGGCGACATATCGAACAAAGCGATGTCAGCCTTGTCGATGGCCATCAACACGTTGGTCTTGATGTCGCTGCCTTTGAAGCCTTCCGGACTGGTCACCAGGGCGGAGGTGAAGCCGCTCGCCGCCAACAATGCCCGCATGCTTCCGCGAGGACCGCGTCGGCGACTTCCTTGATGACTTCGCAGTTGGCACTCAGCTTGACGTCGTCCTCGTCCTCGTCCTCGTCCTCGCTGCCCGTCATCGGCCCGAGCACCACCACATCCAATCGGCCGTCGGAGGTCCAGAACTTCATGTTTGCGCTCCAGATTCGCTTGAAGTCACGATGACCTGCCGTTGCGCCCAAGCGGGCATCCCGGGGGCATCTGCTCACCTGATGGGACCTGCCGTCGGGCAACAGGTCCGCTACGCCCTGCTCGAGTCGGTACGGCGTAGGGAATTGTCGCGCCGGGCTGCCGTTGGGGGAAAGCATGGGGTCACCAGTCCCCTCAACATTGGGGAGAAATGCAACTTGAAGAAGCCTCGACAATGCGTCCCGCGCGCCGCGCGCCGACCACGTCGAGGCGTTCACTCGTCAAGTTCGTAAAGTGCGTCGAACTTCGTGGCCTGGACGGCGTACCTGTCAGTGCCATCTTCATGGTTCGATACAAGGTAGTCGCCCGCGGCAAAGTGCGTTCGCCCTTCCTGGGTCTGAACGCTGCCAGCCTCGGTGCTGGTTTCCGCCCAGACGGGCGTCGTTTTTACGAAGGTGCCTTTGCCGACCTCGCGGTAAGTGCGGTCAAAAGTGGCGCCGTCGACGGTGTAAACGTCCCCGTCGTTGTCCACCAGCCAGTCGCCACTCTTGCAGTGTTGCTGGCCACCCCACTTCCGGTAGTCGAAACCATCTGTGTCGAGTCGGAGCCGTACGGCGACGACCGGACGGTCGGGCCTTCGACGATAGCGATGTCGTTCACCCATGCGGATTGCTCCTGGAAAGTTGAACGTTGAACGTCTACGTTAGAAGTTCGGCGCTCCGAGGCGTCCCAGCGCTCAAGCGCATGAACAGCTCGATGGCCGAGCATTCCGCCTGCTCCAACGCCCGATTGAACGCCCAAGGTCCGTCGCGGCGGGGTCAAGATCGGGTGCGCCGCCCCATGCACCGTCTTCTCCATTCGATTGCGTATGCAGAAGGCCCCTTCGTCCCGCGTTTCTCAGTATAGTGACCCGCCAAGGCTCGCGAGGAGATTCGCATGGGGCAAATGGAGGAATGGCTGAAGCTGGCCCCCCTGCCGGGGCCGCTCGAGGCGGGGCGCAAGTGGCACGTTTTCCTCAGCTACCGCTCGACGGAGAGGAAATGGGCGCTGGCGCTCTATGACGTCCTCACCCAGTTGAAATACCAGGTGTTCATGGACCAGTTCGTGCTGGTGGCGGGGGAGGCGCTCGCATCTTCCATCGGCGAAAACCTCGATGCCAGCCAATCCGGCGTCCTCGTCTGGTCCACGCGCAGCGAAGACTCGGCGTGGTGCAAGAAGGAATACAACTCGTTCGAGGCCCGCGAAGCCATCGGTGATTTTCCGTTCGTGGCGGTGCGCCTTCAGAATGCCCCACTGCCTGCGTTCGTGCAAAGTGCGCTGTGGATCGATGCCAGCGAACAGCGCGATGGGTTGCGTGGGACGCCGCTGCTGCGACTCCTGTACGGCTTGCAGGGCAAGCCCCTGCCGCCCGAGGCCGTGCAGCTGGCTGCGCGCATCGACGACACGACGAACCATGACTTGGCGAGCATCCGCACTTTCGGCAGCGGAAGGGAGGCCGACGAGATCGTGCGCCTCGCCGACAAGCGCAAGGACGACCTCGCCTGGCAGTCGAACCCTGTGCTCGCCTGCGCCGCTGCACAAGCCCTGGTTTCCATAGGCGCGTCGCAAGCAGCCCTGCCGCTGCTGGAAGGCGTGCGCGCCGCATTTCCAGCCGCGATCCGCCCGCGCCAGCTTACCGGCCTCGCGCTTGCGCGATCGCGCAATTGGAAGGAAGCCAAGGCGGTCCTCGGCGAACTGTATGAGCTCGGCGAACGTGATCCGGAAACGGTCGGCATCTATGCACGCACGTGGATGGATGCCTACGAGGCCACCCGAGACCGCCTGATGTTGCGTCGTTCCCGCGACCTTTATGCCGAGGGCTTTGCCAAGGCGCCGGGCGACTTCTACCTCGGCATCAACGCGGCGGCCAAGAGCATCTTCCTCGACGAGATCGATGCAGGCATCCAGCTGGCCAAGTCGGTCGAGCAGCTCGTGGGCACGCAGCCCAAAGCGGGGGAATATTGGCAGTCGGCCACGGTTGCAGAGGTCCAGCTTCTCCAGCGCAACTACGACCTTGCGGCAACCCGCTACGAACAGGCGGTCGCCATGGCTCCTGGAGCGGTCGACGACCACCGCTCGACCTGCAAGCAGGCTCGCCTGCTGCTGAAGCACCTGGGTGCCACGCCCGAGCAAAAGGCACGCGTGCTCGGGGCTTTCCGGCGTGTAGTGGATTCCGGGGATGCGCAGTCGGCGGTCGACGGCATTCGCTCGCAGGGTGGCGCGCGCGTGGTGACCTTCACCGGTTTCTCCGGCACCGGCTACGAGGACGAAGCGGAAGTCCAGGAAACCATCCTCGCGGAGCTCAAGAACTTCACCCCTGCCGACACGCTCATCTGCGGCGGAGCAACGTCTGAAGGCATCGGGATTGTCTACCCCCTTGCGTTGCAGAAGGGCTTCCGGACGGCAGGCATCGTGTCGTCGATGGCGCGCTCGGCAGGCGTGAACTTTTCCACCGAATGCGAAGTCGTGTTCGTGGTGGACGACACCATCTGGGGTGGAAAGCACGGCAACGGTCGCCTCTCGGCCACATCGCTCGCCGTCGTCGGCGCATCCGACGTAGTGATCGGCATCGGCGGTGGAACGATCGCGAGGGACGAGCTCGAAGAGGCGCGCAAGAAGGGCAAGACCGTGCGCTTCCACAAGGCCGACATGAACCATGCGCTGGCCGCTGCGAACGCATCCAAGGAGGGCACCGAGACGCCGGGCGACTTCGGGGGCGAGGCACAGTCACTGTTTCCGAACGACGAGGAGAGACCATGAGGAAGTACGCTGTGGTCTTCGTGCATGGACTTGCGAAGAAGCCGCCGCCCGAGAAACTGGACGAGATCTGGCGCTGGGGCCTGGAGCGCTCCAACGCGCCCGCGCCATTCGACGGAAAGAACCCCGGCATCAACCTCAACACCAAGGGGGTGCCGGCGGTCTTCAACTACTACGCCGATGTGTTCTACGCGAAGGAGTACCAAACCGCTTTCGACTCTTACTACGAGTCCGAGAGCAATGCGGTGGTCAAGGAAGAAAACCTGAAGTCCGTGGCTGGCGATCTTGCGACGCCGATCCCGGCGAATCCGCAGGAAAGCAGTTTCCTGCGTGAGTTCGAGCGCAAGATGCGGATGGCGCCCACGCCCGAGGAGCCGGCCGACATCGAGGACGCGCCGGCGGCGCAGGAGGCAGCGCAACTCGAGATCGCGTCATGGCTGCCAAGGGCCGTGAAAGGCGCCATCATCAAGAAGGCCGCCATGGAGGCTTACTATTTTCTGTTCGACAAGGAATACGTGCGGCCCCAGGATGGCAAGAAATTCAAGGTGCGCGAGGAACTGCGCAACCGGTTGCTGGCCAATCTGCGGGACGCGTCGGAACAGGGCGAAAAGCTGGTGCTGGTCACGCACAGCATGGGCACGATGGTGGCCTACGACGTCCTGCGCAACTGCCCTGATTGCCCGGCGGTAGACACCTTGTTCACCCTCGGATCTCCACTTGGCGTGACGGAGGTGCAGGAGCTCCTCGTTGCGAAGGGCAAGGACGAGGTCGACTTCCCGCCGTTGCTCGGCCGCTGGATCAACGTCTACGACCCGCTTGACCCCGTTTGTGGCGTCGACCCGAAGTTCAACAACTATGCCCCGTTCGAGGGCCGGGCGGTGGAGGACGTGCAGGAAGGCAACTGGGGCAGTTGGCGCCACACCATCACGCACTATCTCGCGGGCACGAAGTTCCGAGCGCTGTTCGCCCAGGCCATCGGCGTGGAGTTGAAATGAAGCTGCTCACGGCGCAGGAGGTGGCCGCCGCGCTCAAGCGGCACGACTATCCCGACGCGTCGCTGCCGCTTGTTGCCGAGGCGGCAAGCCATATCGCGAATGAACTTGCACCAGCCGGCCAGGCGGTGCCAAAGCACGACATTCGCGCTGCCATGGACGTGCTGCGACGCCATCGCCACTTCGACCACATGCACCTGATCGGCACGGCATGGCACGATTCGCGCGGTTGCGATGCCGTGATCCAGCGCCTTCTGGCACAGGCGGTGATAGAACTCGGTGCGTTCGACCGGGCCGACGAACTGCTGGACGAGGGCGACAAGGTGGCGACTGCCAACCCGAACGACCTGGACTTCGCCGTCGAGGCGGCCGACTACCAGGGGCTGCGCGGGCGCGTCCGCAAGCAGAGGTTCGTCTTGACCGGAGAGTTCAAATTCCTCGTAGAGGCGGTCGATCAGTATCAAAAACAGCTGCGGGCCAAACCGAGCTTCTATCTCGGCGTCAACGTGCTGGCGCTGCGCACGCGCCTCCAGGACCTCGGGATCGATCAGCCAGGTCAGCCGCTTGCCGCGTTGGCACAAGACGTTCTGCGCCACGCGACCGATGCGGCGCGCAGGGAGCCAACCGACCCGTGGCCGTTGGCGACGGTGTCGGAGGCATGCCTCGCGTTGAACCGCATCGACCCAGGCCCCGACTGGTGCGACAAGGCCGAGCTGTGGCTGTATCGATTCCTCGGCCATCCGGGGACCGGCCCCTTCGAGGTCGAAAGCTACTACCGACAGGTGCGTGAGTTGTGGAAGGGCAATCCGCTCGATAGCGAGTTGTGCCCCGGACGTCTTGCGAAGATCTTCGAGCGCCATGTGATGCGTACTCAGCGCCGCTGGTCCGCGGACGCCAAACAGTTGCAGCGCTTGCAGGACAATCCCGATGAGTTGGAGAAGAACTTCTCCGGCGAGAAGGCCTTTACCGTGGACGACGTGCGCAAGATGCTCGACGTCAGCCCGAACATCGGGTGCGTGACCAACAGGAAGGGTGTGCGCATGGGTACGGGTTTCCTGGTGCCGGGATCCGTTTTCGGAAAGTCCCATCCCCTGGTGTTCGTCACCAACGCGCATGTGATCAGCGACACCGTTCCGAAGGCACTGCCATGGGAGTCCGCACGCGTCACCTTCGAAATCGAGGCCGCCAATGGGGTGGCGGCGACTCACGAGGTACAGGAGGTGCTGTTCACGTCGGAGCCCGGAAAGTTGGGCAACGTGGCCGATGCGCCCGGGAAGCTCGACGTGACCGTGTGCCTGTTACGCAGCACACCGAAGGACGCCCGCGGCCTGTTTGTCGCGTCGGCCATCCCCTTGCCTTCGCCTCGCACCAAGGTCTTCGTCGTGGGGCATCCGCAGGCCGGCGAGATGCAGTTTTCGTTGCAAGACAGCGTGCTGTTGGATGCATGTCCGCACGAGCGCCTGCTGCACTACCGCACGCCGACGGACCCCGGCAGCTCCGGCAGTCCGGTGTTCAACCAGGACTGGGAGGTCGTCGCGCTGCATCACGCCGGCTCCCAAGCCTGCCCGCGTCTTGCCGGCGACGGCACGTACGAAGCCAACGAAGGCATCACCATGCAATCGATTCGTCGCGCAACGGCGACAAACGTCTAGCTGTGAAGCGTCAAGAGGTTATTTCTTGACTTGTTGAGTCTGGTCATGGGAGCAACGCCTCCTATGCCCTGGTGCGGGCGGTGCCAGTTGTAGTGATGCAGCCAGTGATCCA
>NZ_JASZYM010000029.1:0-49437 GCF_030317005.1 Variovorax sp. J22R115
GGGAGTCCCCAGATTCTCCTGACCTCAACTTCTCGAACCGCCCGGTGCGGACCCGCACGCCGGGTGGTGTGGGAGGGGTCCGGTCTTCGTTGACCGGCCCCTATCCCGATCAGGGCCTGGAGATGCGGGGCGGCTTCATGTGCTGCCGGGCCATGGCGAGGAACGCCATCGCCGCGGGATTGAGTGGGTGCTTCGCCAGCCGCACGGCGACGACCGGGTATTCCAATGTGGGGCGCGTCACCGCTACCGCGCGCAGGTTTCCGGGCATCAGCACCTCCACATAGCGCGGCAGCAGCGCCACGCCCGCGCCCGACTGGATGAGCCCGAAGGCTGTCGACAGCATCGACACATGGTGCACTACGCGCGGGTACACATTGGCCACGCTGGAAAGCTGTCGGCTGACGGACCGCCAGATGTTGGCGTCAGGATTGACGTGGATGAAGGGCAGGCTGTCCAGGTGCCTGGCGTCGATCACCACCCGCTGCGCCAGCGGATGATCGTCACGCACGAAGAGGCTCATGCGCTCGGTGAAGAGCGGCTCCGTGGCGAGTTCGGAATGCTTCTGCCCGATGTCCGACCCGAAGCCCAGGTCGGCCTCCTGCGAGAGGATTCGCGAAATCATCTGCTCGGCCGTGCTGTCGAGGAGTTCGGTCGCCAGCGAGGGGTGCTGTTGCGAAAATCGGCTCAGCAATGGCGGCAGCAGCGCGCCCGCCGTGAGATGGCCAACCGCCAGCACCACGCGCCCCTCCCGAAGCTGCGACTGGGACCGGCAGGCCTCGACCGATTCATCGATCAGCCGGAGCGCACGCATGGCCGTGTCGACCATCATCTCGCCGGCGTTGGTCATGCGGATGCGGCGGCCGCGCACGACCAGGGGCTGGCCGAGTTCGAGTTCCATGCGCTTGATCAGATGGCTGATCGCGGGCTGCGTGAGCTGCAGGCTCTCCGCCGCCAGGGTGAAGCTGCCCGATTCGGCGACAGCCGCGAGGGCCCGTAGCTGCTGCAGGGAGATCTCTTCAGCGCCGGTCTTTGGCATAAGAAATGCTCATAATTCGATAAGCCGGATTATCTGGCTTGATACAGGGGCCCTGCATAGCATTCGTACTCCTCCACAGGGACAAAATCCAGCACCATGAAACGAATCCAGTTCCTTCAGGCCGTCGCAGCCATGCTCTGCGTGGCCGGAACCTCCGCCAGCTTGGCGCAAAGCTATCCAACCAAGCCGATCCGCCTCATCGTGCCTTTCCCGGCTGGTGGCGCGACGGACCTGTTTGCGCGCACGCTGTCGCAGAAGATGGGCGAGAAGCTCGGCACCACGCTGGTTATCGACAACAAGCCCGGCGCCGGCGGCGCGATCGGCTCCGATATGGCGGCCAAGGCTGCGCCCGACGGCTACACACTGCTGCTGGCCACCACGAGCACGCACTCGATCGGCCCTTGGATCAATCCCAAGCTGCCTTACGACACGGTGCGTGACTTCACGCCGATCGCCCACGTCGGCGACGCGCCCAGCATCATGCTGGTGCCCAACAGCTCGCCGGCCAAGACGGTGCGCGAATGGATCGACTACGCGAAGAAAAACCCCGGGAAGCTCAACTACGCATCGAGCGGCAACGGCACCATCGTCCAACTCACGGCGGAGCTCTTCAAGTCCCAGGCCGGCATCTTCGTCACGCACATTCCGTACAAGGGCACGGCGCTCGCGATTCCCGATCTGATCAGCGGCAAGGTCGATGTGCTGTTCGACTCGCTTCCCACCGGCATGCCGCACGTGCGTGACGGCCGGCTGCGCGCATTGGGCGTGACCTCGCTCAAGCGCAGCCCGCTGGCGCCCGAGCTGCCGCCGATCGCCGACACGCTTCCGGGCTTCGAATCCAACACGTGGTTCGGCCTCTACGGTCCCAAGGGCCTGCCGGCCGAGATGGTGACGCGCATCAACACGGCGGCCAACCAGGCGCTCGCCGATCCGGAAGTGCGCGACAAGCTCGCGCGGCTGGGCATCTCGCCCACGACGAGCACCCCGGCGCAATTCGCGAGCATGGTGGCCGAAGACGCTGCCAAGTGGAAAAAGATCATCACCGAACGAAAAATCACTGGGGACTGAGCATGAAGTTCGATTACGCAAACCCCTACACGTCGACCCGCATTCCGGTCTTCGCGCGCAACGTCGTTTCGACCTCGCATCCGCAGGCCGCGCAGGCGGGCCTTCGCATCCTGTACCAAGGTGGCAATGCCGTCGATGCCGCGATCGCGACGGCGGCCGCCATGACGGTGCTCGAACCGGTCAGCAACGGCCTGGGTAGCGATGCCTTCTGCATCCTGTGGGACGGCAAGAAGCTGCACGGACTGAACGGCTCAGGCTCCGCGCCGCAGTCCTGGACGCCTGATTACTTCAGCCGCAAGTACGGCGCAGATGCGCGGACGCCGCCGCAGCGCGGCATCGATTCGGTCACCGTGCCCGGCGCCGTCGGCACCTGGGTCGCGATGTCCGAGCGCTTCGGCAAGCTGCCCTTCGAGAACCTCATGGCGCCGGCCATCGAGATCGCCGAGCGCGGGTACCTGATGCCGCCGGTGGTGCAGCAGAAGTGGGCCGCGGCCACGCCCCTCCTGCAATCGCAGCCGGGCTTTGCGCAGAGCTTCCTGCCGTGGGGACGTGCGCCCGAGGTCGGTGAACTCTTCCGCTTCCAGGCCGCGGCGCGTGCGCTCAAGGCCATCGCCGCGACCAAGGGCGATGCGTTCTACGGCGGCGAGATCGCGGAGGCACTGGAGAAGTTCTCCAACGCAAACGGCGGCAGCCTCAAGGTGCGCGACCTCGCCAACTGGAAGCCCGAATGGGTCGAGCCGATCGCGCAGAACTACCGCGGCCACACGCTGCACGAGATCCCGCCGAATGGCCAGGGCATTGCCGCGCTGATCGCGCTGGGCATCCTCGAGCACTTCGACATCGGCTCGATCCCGGTCGACTCGGTTGCCTCGCAGCATCTGCAGATCGAGGCCATGAAGCTCGCGTTTGCCGACACCTACCGCTATGTGTCCGACCCATCGTCGATGGAGGTGACGCCCCTGCAAATGCTCGATGGCGCGTACCTCGCATCGCGTGCCAAACTCATCGATGTGAACAAGGCGCAGGACTTCAAGGCGGGCAACCCGGTCAAGGGCGGAACCATCTATCTCACCGCGGCCGACGAGAGCGGCATGATGGTGAGCTTCATCCAAAGCAACTACATGGGATTCGGCTCGGGCTGCGTGGAGCCCGACTTCGGCATCAGCCTGCAGAACCGAGGCCACGGCTTCAGCCTCGACGCCAAGAGCCCGAACGTGGTGGCACCTGGCAAGCGCCCCTTCCACACCATCATCCCGGCCTTCCTCACGAAGGACGGTGCGCCGGTGATGAGCTTCGGCGTGATGGGCGGCAACATGCAGCCGCAAGGCCACATGCAGACGCTGGTGCGCATGCTGGACTACAAGCAGAACCCGCAGGCCGCGTGCGATGCGCCGCGCTGGCGCTTCAACTCGGGCCTCGAGATCAACGTCGAGGCGGCCATGGATCCGAACACGGTCCAGGGCCTGACCGAACTCGGCCACAAGGTCGATGTCATCAACGACTCTTACCAGGACTTCGGTGCGGGCCAGTTCATCTGGCGCGCGGGCGATCCGGCGGTCGAGGGCTACGTGGCCGCGAGCGACGCGCGCCGCGACGGCCTTGCCGCCGGGTTCTGATTCTCTCGATGCAACTTCAGGCCACGTCGGAGCATTCCGCTCACAAGAATCTCGCGCCTGGCCTCATCCTTGCGACGCTGGGCGCCATCGCGTTCAGCGGCAAGGCGATCATCGTCAAGCTGGCCTACCGCTACGGCGTGGACGCGGTCACGCTCATCATGCTGCGCATGTTGTTCGCGTTGCCGCTGTTCGCGCTGATGGCCTGGTGGGCCGGGCGCGGCAAGCCGCCGCTCACGCGGCGCGACTGGATCGGCGTCTTCGGCCTGGGGTTCTCGGGCTACTACCTGTCGAGCTTTCTCGATTTTGCCGGGCTGGCCTACATCACGGCCAGTCTGGAGCGGCTCATCCTGTATCTCAACCCGACGCTGGTGCTGTTGTTCGGCTGGATCGTCTATCGCCGGCGCATCACCCGCTGGCAGTTCGTGGGCATGAGCATCAGCTATGCGGGCGTGCTGCTGGTGTTCGGCCACGAAGTGCAGCTCGGCCAGAGCGCAGCCGCCGCGTGGGGCGCACTGCTGGTGTTCCTGAGCGCTGTGAGCTATGCCATCTATCTCGTCGCAAGCGGCGAGTTCGTCAAGCGGCTGGGTTCGCTGCGCCTCGTGGGATTGGCGACCAGCGTGGCCTGCGTACTTTGCATCGTGCAGTTCATGCTGCTGCGGCCGATGAGCGCAGCCTTCGATGTGGCGCCGCAGGTGATCTGGCTGTCGATCCTCAACGCCACGGTGTGTACCGCGGTGCCCGTCCTTGCCGTCATGATGGCGATCGAACGCATCGGGCCCGCGATGGCAGCCCAAACGGGTATGGTCGGGCCGATCTCGACCATCCTGATGGGTGTGGTGATCCTCGGCGAGCCCTTCACCGCGTGGATCGCGGCCGGGACGGCGCTGGTGATCGCCGGCATCTTCGTATTCACACGCATGGGGCGCTGAGCCCGAAGGAAAGAACATGGATTTTGGAATTGCAGGAAAGTCCGCGCTGGTGTGCGGCGCGAGCAAGGGCCTGGGTTACGGCTGCGCGGAAGCGCTGGTGCGCGAGGGCGTGAACGTGGTGATCGTCGCGCGCGGCGCCGAAGCGTTGGAATCGGCGGCCAAGACCTTGCAGGCCGTGGCGGCCGGTGTGAGCGGCGCCAAGCCTTTCGTGAAGCACCTGGCGGCCGACATCACAACGCCCGAAGGCCGCGCCGCCGCCTTCGCGCTCCACAAGGATTTCGACATCGTGGTCACCAACGCCGGCGGACCGCCCCCCGGCGACTTCCGTGAATGGGACCGCGAAGCATGGATCAAGGCCGTCGATGCGAACATGCTCACGCCGATCGAACTCATCAAGGCCACCGTCGATGGCATGGCCGCGCGCGGATTCGGCCGCATCGTCAACATCACGTCCAGCTCGGTGAAGGCGCCGATCGGCATCCTGGGCCTGAGCAACGGCGCACGCAGCGGCTTGACCGGCTTCGTTGCCGGCGTGGCCCGCTCGGACATTGCCGGCAAGGGCGTCACGATCAACAACCTGCTTCCGGGCTCCTTCGATACCGACCGGCTCAAGGGCACGATGGCCGGCGCTGCCAAAAAGTCGGGACAGGACATCGACACCGTCCGGGCCGCTCGCGAGAAGAGCATTCCCGCGGGCCGCTTCGGCACGCCGTCCGAGTTCGGCGCGATCTGCGCCTTCCTCTGCAGCGTGCAGGCGGGGTACCTCACGGGGCAGAACGTGCTGGCCGACGGTGGAGCCTATCCGGGGACGTACTGACGTGACGGGTGGAGGGTGACTTGCGTCATTGCCGCGAGGACACCCAGATCCCGCCCACGATCAGCACGAAGGCCGCACCGTGATACCAGTGCGGCAATTCGCCCAGGAAGGCCGCTGACAGCAGGGCCGCGAACAAGGGAGTGAGGTTGGTGAAGAAGCCGGCCGTCTGCGGGCCCGCCCGCTGCACCCCCGCTCCCCAGCACCGATAGGCCAGGAGAGCAGGCCCGAGCGTGATGAAGACAAGCGCCGCCGCCAGCGGCCAGCCCCAGTCCGCGTGCGCATCCGCCAGCGCCCACTCGCCTGCGGCGAACAGGCTGGACCATGCCAGCCCGAACACCATCTGTGCCATGAGCAGCGAGGCCCAGTCGCGTCGCACCTCGGATGGCTCATGGGTCCGCGACAGCATCCAGCTATAGAACGCCCACGAGATGGTCGCGAGCATCATGTAGAGATCGCCGGCCACCAGCCGCAGCGAGAGCAATTGCCTCCACTCGCCGCGGCTGAGCACCAGCAGCACACCGATCATCGAGAGCGCGGCACCTGCCATTGCGCGCCTCGTCACCTTCGCGCCGAAGAACAAGGAACCCGTCGCCAGCATCCACAGCGGCATGCTGGAGCCGACGAGCGTGACGTTGATCGGTGTCGAGGTCTGCAGCGCCAGGTACTGGAAGGCGTTGTAGCAGCCGATGCCAAGGAGTCCGAGCACGGCGAATCGCTTCCAGTGCATCCACAACGGACTCTCGCGGCGCAGCACGGACACCGCGAAGGGAAGCAGCACGATGAAGGCCAGCAGCCAGCGGATGAAGTTCAGCGACATGGGCGACGCGAGTTCGCGCACCACGCGGCCGACGACCGCATTGCCGGCCCACAGCAGGGGAGGCACCGTGAGAAGAAGGGCGGTGCCCGGAGTAAGACGCTGCTGCATGGGGCTGGACTTTAACGGGCCGCGAGCCGTATTCGGGGGTGCGAGCCTTGGATTCAAGTCCGTGGCAGCATAGGCGCCTCGTTTCGATCCAGCCGAATCGCACATTCAACAAAAGGAGCCACGATTCATGAGCAAAGCCGTCCGCATCGACCGCCATGGCGGTCCCGAGGAACTGAAGATCGTCGACGTCGAAGTCGGAGATCCCGGACCCGGCGAAATCCGCATTCGCCATAAGGCGGTGGGTCTCAACTTCATCGATACCTACCAGCGCAGCGGGCTGTACCCGTTCCCCATGCCGCTGCAACTCGGCATGGAAGCCTCCGGCGTCATCGAGGCGGTGGGCGAGGGGGTCTCTCACCTCAAGGTCGGCGACCGCGCGGCCTATGCCAGCCAGCCACCCGGCGCGTACAGCGAACTGCGCGTGATGCCGGCCAAGTGCGTCTGCAAACTGCCCGACGCGATCTCGTTCGAGACCGGCGCGGCCATGATGCTCAAGGGCCTGACCGCGCAGTACCTGCTGAAGAAGACCTTGCCGGCCGAAGGCCTGCAGCCCGGTGATTTCATCCTGTTTCATGCCGCTGCGGGCGGCGTGGGGCTGATCGCATGCCAATGGGCCAAGGCGCTGGGGCTGCAGTTGATCGGCACCGCGGGCACCGATGCCAAGTGCAAGATCGCGCTGGACCATGGCGCTGCGCACGCCATCAACTACAGCACCGAGAACTTCGCCGAGCGCGTCAAGGAAATCACCGGCGGCAAGGGCGTGAAGGTGGCCTACGACTCGGTGGGCAAGGACACCTTCGAAGGCTCGCTGGCCTGCCTGCGGCCCTTCGGTCTGCTCGCGGTCTTCGGCAACGGATCGGGGCCGGTGGCGGCCTTCAACCTGGGCACCTTGGCCAAGGGTTCGTACTACGTGACCCGGCCCACCCTGTTCTCGCATATCTCGAACCGCGAGAGCACACAGGCAATGGCCGACGACCTGTTCGCGGTGGTCGAGAGCGGCGCGGTAAAGATCCCGATCGACCAGCGCTATGCACTGGAAGACGTCCAACAAGCGCACCGCGATCTCGAAGCACGCAAGACCACCGGCTGCACCATCCTGACCTTGTAGCAGCACCTTACGGCGCCCCCTTCCAGAAATACCGCGGAACCGGCTATGCCGGGCCGCCGGTATTGCCCCCGGCAGGGGGAAGGCGAAGCGACACGAAGTGCGCGCAGCCTGGGGGCGAGCTAGTGAAGCGCGCCCAGGCGCGATTCGCGCATCCGGGTCGGTGCGAGCGCGCCGGCCGACTCGAGGATCGGATAGGCGATCGAGCAGATGTGCGAGTTGATGCGCTTGAGCTCGCTGATCAGATCGATGTGCAGCGAACTCGTCTCGATGCTCAGTGTGGTCTGGTCCGACAGGCGCCCGAGGTGGGTCGTGGCGTAGGCCCGCTCCAGGTCGCGGAAGCGCGCCTTTTCTTCCAGCAGCTTCTGCGCATCACGCACGTTGCCGTTGAGGAACACGCTCATGCTCAGCCGCAGGTTCGCGACCAGCCGCTCGTGCAGTTCGACGATCTCTCTCATGCCGGCCTCGGAAAAGTTGCGTTGCGGCTTGATCTTCTTGTCCTCGATGTCGATGATCACCCGCTCGATGATGTCGCCGATCTGCTCCATGTTGATGGTGAAGCTGATGATGTCGGTCCAGCGGCGGCTCTCTTCCTCGCCGAGGGCCTCGCGCGAGATCTTGGTCAGGTAGTACTTGATGGCGGAGTACAGCTCGTCGACCATGTCATCGAGATTGCGCAGTTCCTGCGCGAGCCGAAGGTCGTTGTTCCGGATCACGTTGAGCATGCCGATCAGCATCGTCTCGACCACGTCTGCCTGGTGAAGTGCCTCGCGCGCGGCATTCGAGATGGCGAGCGTGGGCGTCGACAGTGCCGAAGGGTCCAGGTGCTGCGGCCGTCGCGTCGCCGCGGGCTCTTCAGGCTCCGGCAGCAGTTTCGTGACCAGCCGGGCCACCGAATTGGTGAGGCCGATGAAGCCGACGCTCACGATCACGTTGAAGGCGAGGTGATAGAGCACGACCAGGTGCGTGGCGTCCGAGATGAAGGGTTTGACCTCGCGCAGCCACAGGCCGACGAAGGGCGCCGCGATGGCCACGCCGAGCAGCTTGAAGACGAGGTTGCCCAAGGTCACCTGACGCACCGCAACGGTTGACTTGGCTGTGGTCAGCACCGCGAGCAGGCCGCTGCCGAGGTTGGCGCCGAGCACCAGGCCCAGCGCCACGTCGAGCGGCACCACGTTGGAACTCGCCATGGCGGCGACCAGAAGCACGACGGCAAGACTGGAGTAGGCCAGGATGGCGAGCCCGGCGCCGATGGTGATCTCGAGCAACACGTCGCTGTTGATCGAACCGAGCACCGCACGCATCGCCGGGCTGTCGAACAGCGGGCCGGTGGCCTCGACCACGAGTTGGAGCGCGAGAAGCATCAGGCCGAGGCCGATCAGGACGCGGCCAACACGGCCGGCCGCGCTGGATGGCCGCGTGATGAACAGCACGACGCCCACGAAGATGAAGAGCGGCGACAGCCATGAAAGATCCGCCGAGAACAGCACCGACATCAGCGCGGTGCCGATGTCCGCGCCGCGCATGACCGCGAGCGCCGCCGGCAGGGTCACCAGGCCCTGGCCGACGAACGATGAAGTCATCAGCGAGGTCGCCGTGCTCGATTGCACCAGCGCCGTCACGCCGATGCCCGACAGGGCCGCCGTGAAGCGGTTGCGCATGCTGTGCACGAGGATCTTGCGCAGGTTCGCGCCGAAGACGCGCAAGACGCCGGTGCGAACGAGATGGGTACCCCACACCAGCAGCGCGATGGCTGCCAGCAGATTCAACAAGTGCTTCATGGATGACAGGCACTATAGAGCACCTGTGCCTCCCGCCGGCCTGGTTGATGCGGTCCTACTTGCCTCTTTTGACTCGTCTCAGTTCGTCGAGGATCAGGCAGATCGCACCGACCGTGATCGCGCTGTCGGCCACGTTGAAGGCCGGGAAGTGACGGCCGGCCAGATGGAAGTCGAGGAAGTCCACCACGTAGCCATGCATCATCCGGTCGATGACGTTGCCGATGGCGCCGCCGAGGATGGCAGCCATCGAGAAGCAAAACAGCTTTTGCCCCGCATGGGACCTGAGCATCCAGATGATGAAGATCGCCGCTGCGATGCCGATGGCCATGAAGAACCAGCGCTGCCATCCCGCCGCATCGGCAAGAAATGAGAAGGCCGCACCGGTGTTGTGGGCCCGCACGACGTTGAAGAAGCTCGTGACGTAGGTCGCGTCGCCGAGCTTGTAGTAGCCGAGGATCAGGGTCTTGGTGAACTGATCGACGATGACGATGACGAGCGCAAGGCCCAGCCAGGGCCAGATACCGAGGCCCGAGGCGGAGGAACGGCGGGCCATCAGGCGACAGTCCTTGCTTCGCCCGCACCGTAGAGGTTGCTGGTGCACCGGCCGCAGATGGCCGGATGCGCCGGGTCATGCCCCACGTCGTCGCGCCAGTGCCAGCAGCGTTCGCACTTCGTCGCGGTGCTTGCCTTCACGGTCGCGGACAGCGCCTCGCCGGCGACCAGTTCGACTGCCGACGTGATGAAGACGAACTTGAGATCGTCACCCAGCGATGCGAGGAGCGCGTGCTCTTCGGCGGGAGCGCTGAGAGTCACGTTGGCCTGCAGCGACGAGCCGACCTGGCCGGCCGTGCGCACGGTCTCGATCTCCTTGTTGACCGCGTCGCGGATCTCGCGGATGCGCGTCCACTTGCCGAGCAGCGCTTCATCGGGCGAGCCGAGATCGCTGTAGGTCTGGACGAAGATCGACTGGCCGTCGCCGCAGAACTTCCAGGCCTCTTCGGCCGTGAAGCTCAGGAAAGGCGCCATCCAGCGCAGCATCGCTTGCGTGATGTGCCAGAGCGCCGTCTGGGCGCTGCGGCGTGCGTGCGAGCCGGGCGCGGTCGTGTAGAGCCGGTCTTTCAGCACGTCGAGGTAGAAGGCTCCGAGGTCTTCCGAGCAATACACCTGCAGCTTGGCCACCACCGGGTGGAATTCGTAGACCTTGTAATGCGCGAGCACCTCGGCCTGGAATTGCGCGGCGCGGCTCAGCGCGTAGCGGTCGATCTCGAGCAATTGGTCGATTGGGACCACATCCTTGGCGACGTCGAAATCGCTGGTGTTGGCGAGCAGGAAGCGCAGCGTGTTGCGGATGCGGCGGTAGGCGTCCACCACCCGCGCCAAGATCTTGTCGTCACCGGCGATATCGCCCGAGTAGTCGCTTGCGGCCACCCACAGGCGGGTGATCTCGGCGCCGAGCTTCTTGTTCACATCCTGCGGGTCGATGCCGTTGCCGAGCGACTTGCTCATCTTGCGGCCCTGGCTGTCCACCGTGAAGCCGTGCGTGAGCAGCCCGCGGTAGGGCGCGCGGCCTTCGAGCGCGGAGGCGATCAGCAGCGACGAATGGAACCATCCGCGATGCTGGTCGTGGCCTTCGAGGTAGAGGTCGGCCTCGGGTCCGGTCTCGTGGTGCACGTTGGGGTGGGTACCGCGCAGCACGTGGAAGAAGGTCGAGCCGGAGTCGAACCACACTTCGAGGATGTCGGTGCTCTTCGTGTAGCGCGGCGCGTCTTCGGCGCCGAGGATTTCTTCGGCGGTCACGCGGCTCCAGGCCTCGATGCCGCCCTTCTCGACGATGTCGGCGGCCTGGTCGAGGATTTCCATCGTGCGCGGATGCAGTTCGCCCGAGTCCTTGTGCAGGAAGAAGGGGATCGGCACGCCCCAGCTGCGCTGGCGGCTGATGCACCAGTCGGGCCGGTTGGCGATCATGTCGTGCAGGCGTGCCTTGCCATTCTCCGGATAGAAGCTCGTCTGCTCGATGGCTTGCAGCGCGGTCTGGCGCAGGGTCTGGGGCGCCTTGTCCTTGGTGAACACGCCTTCGCCCTCGTCCATGCGGATGAACCACTGCGCCGCGGCACGGTAGATCACCGGCGTCTTGTGGCGCCAGCAGTGCGGGTAGCTGTGGGTGATCGCCTCGGTCGTCATCAGCCGCCCGGCATCGCGCAGCGCCTGGATGATGACCGGCACGGCCTTCCAGATGTTCTGCCCGCCGAAGAGTGGGAAGTCGGGCGCATACGAGCCGTTGCCCTGCACCGGGTTCAGGATGTCGTCGTAGGCCACGCCGTGCGCCACACAAGAGTTGAAGTCGTCCACGCCGTAGGCGGGCGAGGAGTGGACCAGGCCGGTGCCGTCGTCGGCGGTTGCGTAGTCGGCCAGGTAGATGGGCGACAGGCGACGGTAGCCGGCATCGACGTCGTACAGCGGGTGCTCGAACTCGAGGCCGCCCAGCTTCTCGCCCTTGACCGTGGCGAGCACCTTGCCGTCGAGCGCATAGCGGTTCATGCACATCTCGACCAGCGAGGCAGCCAGCACCAGGAGGCCGCGCTCGGTATCAACCAGCGCGTAGTCGAGCTCGGGGTTCAGGTTGATCGCCTGGTTGGCGGGGATGGTCCACGCGGTGGTGGTCCAGATGACGGCGAAGGCGTCCTTGGTCAAGGCGGGCAGGCCGAAGGCGGCTGCGAGCTTCGCAGGGTCGTGTGCCTTGAAGGCGACGTCGAGGGTCTGCGACTTCTTGTCGGCGTACTCGATCTCGAATTCGGCGAGCGAGGAACCGCAGTCGAAACACCAGTACACCGGCTTCAGGCCGCGGTAGACGAAGCCGCGCTCGATCACGCGCTTGAAAGCGCGGATCTCGCCGGCTTCATTGGCGAAGTCCATCGTCTTGTAAGGGTGGTCCCATTCGCCCAGAACCCCGAGGCGCTGGAAGTCGCTCATCTGCTGGGCGATCTGCTCGGTCGCGTAGGCGCGGCTCTTGGCCTGCATCTCGTCGCGGCTGAGGTTGCGGCCGTACTTCTTTTCGATCGCGTTCTCGATCGGCAGGCCGTGGCAGTCCCAGCCGGGCACGTAGAGCGCGTCGTAGCCTTCGAGCTGGCGCGCCTTGGTGATCATGTCCTTCAGGATCTTGTTGACGGCATGGCCCATGTGGATCTGCCCGTTGGCATAGGGCGGGCCGTCGTGCAGGATGAACTTGGGCGCGCCGTGGCGCGCGTCGCGAAGGCGATGGTAGAGGCCTTCGTCGTTCCACTCCTTGACCCAGCCCGGCTCGCGCTTGGGCAGATCGCCCCGCATCGGGAAGGGGGTGTCGGGCAGGTTCAGCGTGGCGCGGTAGTCGGTACCGCTGTCAGTCTTGTTGTCGGCCATGGAAGGTTCCAGAAATCTGCGCTGCCTTGCAACGCTCGAGGGATCGTGGGGCGTGCGGCCCTTGCAGGCAAGGTGCGGCCGGACGCGGCGGAAAGCGAAGGTTCCGCTCTAAATTCGGTCGCGCGTGGTCTGGCGATGGGTCTCGGCGTGGGTGGAGGCAAAGAATGCACGCGCGTCGCGGCCATCCTTCGCGATGCCCGCAGTCAGGGCCTCGAGGCTGGTGTAGCGCAATTCGTCGTGCAGTTTGTGCAGCAGTTCCACGCGAACGATTTTACCGTAGGCCCCTTCGGCGCCGAGGTGGGCGGGCCAATCGAGGCAGTGGGTCTCCAGCAGCACCCGGCCGGCATTGACGTCGTTGGCGTCGAGCGAAGGCCGTACACCCAGGTTGGCGACCCCATGCAGCGGGGCTTCGGTCAAGCCATGCACGAGCACCGCGAAGATGCCGCTCGCGGCGGGTTTCCAGTGCTTGAAGCGCAGGTTGAGCGTGCGAAAGCCGTCGTTCTGACCGGGAGACGAGGCACCCAGCGCGCGGCCGAGCTTGCGCCCGTGCACCACGTGGCCGGAGATGGCATACGGCCTGCCCAGGAGAGCGTGCACGTCGCTCATACGCCCTTCGGCCAACGCCTCGCGCACGGCGGAGCTGGACACGCGCAGGCCGTGGACCTCGTAGCTGTTCATCCGCGCCACGTCGAATCCGTGCTCGTCGCCCGCGCGGTCGAGCATCGCGTAGTCGCCGGCGCGCTTGGCACCGAAACGGAAGTCGTCGCCGACCAGCACGTAGCGCGCGCCGAGCCCTTCGATCAGCACGTGCTGGATGAATTCATCGGGCGTTTGAGATGCCAGCCGGGCGTCGAAAGGCAGCACGATGGTCTGCGCGACGCCGCCTGCTGCGAGTTCGGTGAGTTTGTCGCGAAGCGTGCCAATGCGGGCCGGCGCCAGCTCCGGGCGCTTGGTGAGGGCCGCGAAGTAGTCGCGGGGATGCGGCTCGAAGGTCAGCACGCAACTGGGCAGGCCGCGCAAGCGCGCCTCGGTGTTGAGCAGGCCCAGCATGGCCTGGTGGCCGCGGTGCACTCCGTCGAAGTTGCCAATGGTCAGGGCGCAGGCCGGAGCCACGCCCGGATGCCGAAATCCCCTAAAGACCTGCATGGGTTGGTATCTTTTTGATAGCACTTCGCGCCCACGGAATGGGCACATCAGGGCGTTTTGTCATAAAGCCGGTATATTGTGACGCAGTGCGTCAGATGCAAGCTTCTGAAGCGAGCATCATGTCCTGGTCTTTCCGTGGTTCTCTTTTCCCGAGGAGGCGTGTGGTGAAGGTCTTGAAGCTGTCGGCCCAAGGGCTGCCCCAATCGTGGATTTCGCTCGAACAAGCGGTGATCCACTATGCCTCCGACGAGGTTCGCTGGGAGGTGGGCGCGCAGGTCGCGGTGTTCAGGGGTGGGCACAACGCCGTCACCGGCCAGCAGTCGCAGATTGCCATCAACAGCATCATCGGCACCAAGGGCGTTCCGCGCATCAACCCCTTCACGCAGCGGCCCGGGCTCACCAACAGCAAGCTGTTCGCGCGCGACCGCAATGTCTGCGCCTATTGCGGCGGCCATTTCCACGAGGAAGAGCTGACGCGTGAACACATCATCCCGTTTGCGCAAAAGGGCATCGACACCTGGATGAACGTGGTCACTGCTTGCCGACCCTGCAATCACCGCAAGAGCAGCCGCACTCCCGAGCAGGCCGGCATGCCCTTGCTGTACGCGCCCTACGTGCCCAGCCTGTGGGAGGACTTCATCTTGCGTAACCGCCGGATCCTGGCGGACCAGATGGAGTTCCTGATGGCGCACCTCCCGCAGAGTTCGCGGCTGCACGGGTAGCAGGCGCAGATCAGTAGGTCAGTTCCAGCACGCTGACGTCGCCTTGCGCGGCGGGCCAGACCTGGCCGGTCACGCGCTCCCCATTGAATTCGGACGCCACGGCGCGGGGCGCGTCGCTCGGCAGCTTGACCTTCGAACTCGACACGCCCGATCCCTTCGGAGGGACGCCCGGCAGGGCGGCCTGGCCGTCGAAGCGCATGGTGTCGCGCTCGGCGTCGAAGTAGCCGCGCGGCCGGGTAAGGATGACCAGCGCGCGGGCGTCGCGGTCCGCCTCGGGTATTCGCTCGGGCCGAAGCTGGATCACGCTGCTGGAGCGCGGGAAGGGGCTGCGATAGATGTGCGTGGTGGCGTAGCCGGGCGCACCGAGGACGAATTCGTAGGATGTGTTCGGTTGAGCCGTGAACGGTCCCCACCGACCGTCCTGCGCAATGGTCTGCTCCCATGCCGGCGGGCCGCGCCGCGCGCCGGTGGTGGTATCGACGGCGAAGACCACCAGGCGGCCTCCGGTCAGAGGCAGGTTGTTGACGAATGCGCCGCTGGCCGGATCGCGCGAATCGAGCCCGAGGCCGGTGACCTTGCCCGACAAGACAACTTGCGCTTCGGGGGCCGGTTGAAGCGTGCGCGGCGCTTCGCCCGTCAGGAAGCGCCAGGTGGCATCGAAGGCTGCCGGTGAGAACGAGGTCTCGCGGTGATCGACGCGCGGCAGCACGACGTTGGTCGCACCCTTCAGCGCCGGCCCGTCGAAGCCGATGTTTGTCGCTGTGCCCTTGGCGCCGATCCAGATGCCGTCGGGCTGTGCGTACTTGTCGTTGTTGTCCGAACGCAGCGTCAGCCACTTCACGCCGGGCGTGACCTCGTCTCCATTGCCGTTCTTGGGCGCATTGAGTTGCTGCATGAACGGGCTCAGCCCGGAGAACTCGTTGCGTTCTTGCCGGCCCTTCACCGCCCAGATGCCGTGCGCCGGGTTTCCGCCCAGCACCACGTGGCTGACAACCTGATCGCCGCCGCCGTTTTGTACGTAGTTCCGGATGGTGTTGCCGCCGCGTGAATTGCCGACGAGGATGACCTTGTTCGCGCCGGTCGTCTTTAGCGCTCGGTCAACTTCCGCCTTCAGGAAGGCCATCGATTCCGCGGTCGAACTGCGTCCCGGCTGGACGACGGTGTCATCGTCGCGCGCCAGGGGAAATGGCTGGTCGACTGCGATGAGCTTGTCGCGCGGCCAGCCGTTGGATTCGAAGCGCCAGATCGTCGTCTGCCACAGCGCTGCCGAGTCACCGTTGCCATGCATGAACACGATGGGCGGACGCTCCTGGTTCACAGGCGTAGTGGTGCAGGCTGCGAGCAAGGTGCTGGCGAAGCCCGCGGCGATGAGATGGCGGCGAGTGTGCATGGCAAATTCCGTTCCAAGAAAAACGCCCGCCAGCTTGAAGCCGGCGGGCGCTGCGTGCCATCGGAAGCGACGGCAGGTCGATGTCAGGCGAAGACCCCTGCGGTGTCCTGCATGCGCGCCGACACCTCGCCCAGGTGGTGCAGGGTGTCGCCGAAGGTCATCTCCAGCTGCGTCAGCTTCTTGAAGTAGTGGCTCACGATGTACTCGTCGGTCACGCCGATGCCGCCGTGCAACTGCACAGCCTGCTGGCCGACGAAGCGCATCGACACGCCCAGTTGGTATTTCGCGCGAGCCAGCGCCTGGCGACGCTCGGCGGCCGGCGCGTTGAGCTTCAGGCTCGCGTAGTAGCTCATCGAACGGGCGAGTTCGAGCTGCATCTTCATGTCGGCGACGCGATGGCGCAGCGCCTGAAAGGTGGCGATGGCCACGCCGAACTGCTTGCGCGTGTTCATGTACTCGACGGTGATCGCGAGCGTCTTGTCCATCACGCCGACGGCTTCGGCACAGGTTGCGGCGATGCCGATATCGACAGCATGCTCGAGGGCCGGCAGGCCATCGAGGGTGATGAGCGTGGCGGCGGCCTTGTCGAAAACGACCTCGGCCGCCCGACTGCCGTCCTGGGTGCCGTAGCCTCGTGCGGCGACGCCGTCGGCAGCGCGCTCCACGAGGAAGAGGGCCACCTTCCCGTCGACCTGCGCGGGAACGATAAAGGCATCGGCCTCGTCACCGGCGGGCACGAGGCTCTTGGTGCCGTTCAGCGTCCAGCCGTTGCCGGCCTTGGCCGCCCGGGCCTCGCACACGTCAAGTCGGTAGCGCGCCACGCGCTCCTGGTAGGCGAGCACCACCATCGCCTGTCCGCCGGCGATGCGCGGCAGCCAGTTGTCCTTGGTGTCCTCGTCGGCATGGCCGGCGAGGACCGCGCCCGCGATGAAGGATTGCGCGAGCGGCTCGAGCACGATGCCGCGGCCGAGTTCTTCCATCACGACCATGCCTTCGACCGGGCCCATGCCCAGGCCCCCTTCATCCTCAGGGATGTACAGGCCGCCCAGGCCCAGCTCGGCCAGTTCGTCCCACGCTTCACGGGAGAAGCCGCCTGCCGCCTCGGTGGCCTGCCGGCGCTCGAAGCTGTAGCCCTTTTCGACCCACTTGGCGACCGCGTCGCGAAGTTGTTGCTGGTCGTCGCTGAAATTGAAGTCCATTGCTTGATCCTTGTTTGCCTGCGCTCAGCCGAAGACCGTCTGGGCGACGATGTTGCGTTGGACTTCATTGCTGCCGCCGTAGATGGTGGTCTTGCGCATGTTGAAGTAGCTCGACGACAGCGGGGCCAGTTGCGGATGCCCGCCCGGGAAGTCGCCCTGCCAGCCGGCTTCCATCGCCTCGCGGACCAGGGGCAGCGAGTAGGGGCCGCCGGCGAGCATCATGAGTTCGGAATAGCGCTGCTGGATTTCGCTGCCCTTGATCTTGAGAAGACCGGCGATGTCGAGCGAGTTCTTGCCCGTAGTGGCGGCGGAGAGCACGCGCAGGACCAGCATTTCGAGCGCGACGACGTCGACCTCGAGCTTCGCGATCTCGTCGCGGAAGCGCTGGTCTTCCCAGACGCCTTCGCTCTTTGCGAGGCGCTTGAGGCGCTCCAGCTCGCGCTTCGCGCGGTTCACGTCGGCGATGTTGGTGCGCTCGTGCGAGAGCAGGTGCTTGGCGTAGGTCCAGCCCTTGTTCTCTTCGCCGATGAGGTTTTCGGCCGGCACTTCGACGTTGTCGAACCAGACTTCGTTGACTTCGTGGCCGCCGTCGAGGAGTTTGATCGGGCGCACGGTGACGCCGGGCGACTTCATGTCGATCAGCAGGAAGCTGATGCCGGTCTGCGGCTTGCCTTCACTGCTGGTGCGCACCAGGCAGAAGATCCATTCGCCGTACTGCCCGAGCGTGGTCCAGGTCTTCTGGCCATTGACGATGTACTTGTCCCCCTTGCGCTCGGCCTTGGTCTTGACCGAGGCGAGGTCGGAACCGGAGCCCGGCTCGCTGTAGCCCTGGCTCCACCAGACTTCGCCGCTCGCGATGCCGGGGAGGAATCGCTTGTGCTGCTCGGGGTTGCCGTAGGCCATGATGACCGGCGCGACCATCACGGGGCCGAAGGGAATGATGCGAGGCGCGCCGGCGAGGGCGGCTTCCTCCTCGAACAGGTGCTTCTCGACGGCGGTCCAGCCCGGGCCGCCGAATTCCTTGGGCCAGCCGTAGCCCAGCCAGCCCTTCTTGCCAAGGATCTTGGCCCAGCGCTGAAGATCGTCGCGCGTGAGTTCGAGGGCGTTGTGCACCTTGTGGGAAATCTCTGCGGGAAGGTTCTCTTTGACCCAGGCGCGAATCTCTTCGCGGAACTTCTGTTCTTCGGGCGTGAAGCTCAAATCCATGCGTGCCTCGCTGTGTTGATCGACCGCCGCGGGCGCGGCGCATCTTCGGAACCGGCATTTTTAGCACGGTCGTGCTAGTTCAAGGTGTCCGCGCCGCGACAAACCGGACCTCGGGGAAACGAGCACAGATAATCCCGCGTCCCATGAAAAACATTGTGATCCTGATCTCCGGCAGCGGCTCGAACATGGCTGCCATCGTTCGGGCTGCCGAGAAAGAGCGATGGGCTGCGCGCTTCGGTGCGCGCGTCGCGGCGGTCATCAGCAACAAGGCGGACGCGCAGGGGCTGGCGATCGCACGCGAGCACGGCATCGCGACCGCCGTGGTTTCGCACAAGGACTACTCGACGCGGGAAGACTTCGATACGGCGCTGGCCAAAGCGATCGATGTGCATTCGCCGACGCTGGTGGTGCTCGCGGGGTTCATGCGCATCCTGACACCCGCTTTCGTGACGCGCTACGAGCGCCGGCTCCTCAATATTCATCCTTCGCTCCTGCCCGCCTTCCCCGGGCTTCACACGCATCGCCGGGCCATCGAGGCGGGTTGCCGTGTGGCAGGCGTGACCGTGCATGAGGTTACGGTTGAACTCGACCACGGGCCGATCCTGGCCCAAGCCGCGGTCCCCGTCATGACCGATGACACCGAAGAAAGTCTCGCGGCGCGAGTTCTGGCACAGGAGCATAGGGTTTACCCGCAAGCCATTGCTGCATGGCTTTTGGAAACAAACTGACACAATCTGCGCTTCGATATCTTTAGTCGAGTTTGACGAAGCGCAATTGTGACGAGCCCCCCACCTCCACGGTCTCCCCGAACATCGCGGAGGGTCTTACCCACAAGCCGCGTTGGCCGTACAGCGCTCGGTACAGCGTCATCGGCTCAAGCGTTTCGCTGTGGCGCACCGTGCCGAGCACTTCGTACTCGCCGCCCTTGTAGTGCCGGTAGCGGCCGGGCGGCGTTTCGATCGGGGGCGGGAGGTCGTTGTCTGTCACGTGGGTGTTTCCTTCAATTGGGTGAAAGGTCGGGATGAATCGTGCGGATTTTGTTCATCTCGTACGCCTGAGCGAGCATGCCAGCGCGGACGACAGCACGGGCTACCGGCGCGGAGTGGCCGCATTTGCCGCATTGGGCTATCTGTGGGTGGTCGCCTGCCTGGCGCTGGCGATCGGCATCATCGCGTGGGTCGTGATTTCCTTGGGACAGGGCACGCGTTTCAGCGTGGCGCGGGGCTGGCTCTTGCTATTTGCCCTCGGCCTGCTTTGGGCCACGTTGCGTGCGCTCTGGGTGCGATTCGATGAGCCCGAGGGCGTTCCGCTGGAGCGCGAGGACGCGCCCGCATTGTTCGAAGCGCTCGACCGGATCCGCGCCAAGATCGACGGGCCACCGGTCCATCGCGTCTATCTCGACAGCGATTTCAACGCGAGCATTCGCCAGTTGCCACGCTTCGGGCTCTTTGGCGGGGCGGTGAACTATCTCAGCGTGGGGCTTCCGCTTCTCATGGCGCTCGACCGGCGTCGCCTGCTGTCGGTACTGGCGCATGAGTACGGCCACTTGCGCGGGAACCACGGAAAGCTGAGCGCCTGGATCTACCGGACTCGCCTTTCATGGCTCCAACTGGACGCGAGCTTCCAGCGCGACGATGGCGTGATGGCATTCGCTTCGCAAGCCTTCTTTCGCTGGTACTTCCCGCGCTTTGCCGCCAAGACCTTTGCGCTGGCGCGGCAGGATGAGTACGAGGCCGATCGCGTCGCGGCGCGCCTTCTGGGTACGCGCGTCGTTGCCGGTGCGTTGACCGAGATCGCGGTCAAGGGCTCCTGGTACGCGGAGGAGTTCTGGCCGTCGCACTGGTCGAGGGCAGTCGATGATCCTTTGCCCGCCGGGCCCTTCTCGGCCATGGCGCAGAAGCTCAGTGCACCCGTCGATGTCGACTTTGCGCGTACCGCACTGCGCGGTGCGCTTCGCAGCGTTAGCGACGTCGATGACACCCACCCCGTACTGCGCGACCGGCTGGAAGCGCTCGACGAAAAGGCGGGATTGCCCTCCTGGTCGGAGAAACCGGCGCTCGCCCTCCTGGGTGATGCGCCAAAGTGGACGGCCCATTTCGACGCGGAATGGTGCCGCGCCCATGCGAACGACTGGAAGCAGCATCACGCCTACCTAGTGCGTGTGCGCGAGCGGGTCGCGGCGCTCGCGGCCAGCGCCGGCCGCAACAACGCCGACGAAATGGTCGAGTGGGCGGACTGCGCGCGCCGAGTCAACGCGGCAGCCGACGTGCGCGGGATCTACGAACGCGCCTTGCAGATGACGGCGAATCATCCTGGCGCATTGCGGGGGCTTGCCCAAATGCTGCCGGCCAACAATCGGCCGGCGCGCCTCGCGGTGCTGGAGAAATTGCACGAGTCGAGCACGGCGAGCCGCTGGTGGGCTGCCAAGACGGCGGTCTCGCTGCTCGAAGACCCCGACACCGGCGCGCACGACGAGCGAGCGCTCAAGCTCTGGCGCGAGCGAGCGAAAACGGCGGAGGAGGCGGAGCAACGCGCGTGGGAGGAGATCACCGCGACGCCATTCTTCAGCCAGATCGCGCGCCACGACCTCAGTGAATTCGAGTTGGGCGAACTTCGCGCCGATCTGGTGCGATGCAGCGCGATTTCGCGGGCGTGGGTGGTTCGCAAGAACCTGCGCGAATTCCCGTGGCGGCGTGCCTACGTGGTGTTCCTGGAATTGCCCATGCTTGCAGATGAGGAGCGCTGGAATCTCTGCCGGCAGCTGGAGGACACCCTGAGCCTTCCCGGTGCTGGGCTGGTGCTGTGGGCGGGGCATTCGCCCACGCTCGCGGAGGTCGAGCGCCAAGCCTTCGGACCGGTCTGGACGCGCACAACCGTCTAGGTTGGCCCTTGGCTGAGACAATGGGGCATGCACCCCAAAGCCATTCTTGAGGCCAGCGCCGACCTGGTCGGCCTCGTCCTGAAATTCGATCACCCGGCCGACCAGGTCGTTTCCCGCTTCTTCCGCGACCATCGCGAACTGGGGCCGCGCGAACGCGCCACGTTGGCCGAGACGGTCTACACCGTGTTGCGCAAGAAGCTGTTGTTCGACCACCTCTCGCCGTCTGGCAGCGGGCCGAAGGAACGGCGGATGGCGATCCTCGGCTTCCACGGCCCCCGTGATTTCCTGAAGAGCGCGCTCAACGACACCGAAAAGCGCTGGCTCGACAACTGCGACGCCGTCAAGCAGGACGATCTGCTGGAACGCCACCGCCACAACCTGCCGGAATGGCTGGTCGCGCCGCTCAAGGCGCAACTGGGCGACCAGTTCTGGCCGCTGGTCGAAAGCCTGCAACAGCCGGCGCCGCTCGATCTGCGGGTCAATGCGTTCACGGACAAGCGGCCTGAAGTGCAAAAGGAACTGGCCCTGGCCGCCATCAAAGCCGCTCCAACTCCGTTTTCGCCCTGGGGGCTTCGGATCGACGGCAAGCCGGCACTCACCAAGCTCGACGCATTCGCTCGCGGCGCGGTCGAGGTGCAGGACGAGGGCTCACAACTGCTTGCCTTGCTGCTCGATGCCAAGCGCGGCGAGATGGTGGTGGATTTCTGCGCAGGCGCCGGCGGAAAGACACTTGCCATCGGCGCCACGATGCGCAATACCGGGCGCCTTTACGCTTTCGACACATCAGCGCACCGCCTTGACGCCCTCAAGCCGCGGCTCGCACGCAGCAAGCTGTCGAACGTGCACCCCGCGGCCATCGCCCATGAGCGCGACGACCGCATCAAGCGACTCGCCGGCAAGATCGACCGGGTGCTGGTGGATGCGCCTTGTTCGGGCCTCGGTACGCTGAGGCGCAATCCCGATCTGAAGTGGCGTCAGTCGCCCCAGTCGGTCCAGGCACTGACGGCCAAGCAAACCGCCATCCTGCAGAGCGCTTCGCGCCTGGTGAAATCGGGCGGCCGGTTGATTTATGCGACCTGCAGCGTGCTGCCGGAGGAAAACGAGGCCATCGCCGAGGCTTTTGGTGCAGCCAATCCGGATTTCGAAGCACAGGATGCCGCAGACGTGCTCGAAGGCCTGAAGGTCCCCGGCGCCGAGGCGCTTTGCGCGAGCGGGGAGAGCGGCAAGCGCTACCTGCGGCTCTGGCCGCATCGCCATGCCACCGACGGCTTCTTTGCTGCCGTGTGGAACCGAAAGTAGGGACGAAGCTCCAAACGACTGGAAAACTTGCGATGTATCAAGGATTTAGCCCCCTTTTAAGGGCCGAACCCTTAAAATCGCAGATTACCTGAAGGCTGCACCTTCGTGTGGCCATGGAGTACCGAACTCAATGTTGCTTCCTGACTCTGCCGTACTGAGCGCGGCCATCGACTGGCTCGGACACGGCTTGTGGGACCTCACGTGGTGGCAAGTCGTGCTGTACACGCTCGTCACCACGCACATCACGATCGCGGGCGTCACGATCTTCCTGCACCGGACGCAAACGCACCGGGCCATGGATCTGGGCCCGATCCCGTCGCATTTCTTCCGCTTCTGGCTGTGGCTCGGCACCGGCATGGTGACGAAGGAATGGGTGGCCATCCACCGCAAGCACCACGCCAAGTGCGAAACCGAGGAAGACCCGCACAGCCCGCAGGTCAAGGGCATCGACGAAGTCATGTGGCGCGGCGCCGAGCTGTACCGCAAGGAATCGAAGAACAAGGAAACGATGGAGCGTTTCGGCCACGGCACGCCCAACGACTGGCTCGAGCGCAACCTGTACTCGCGCTTCAGCTGGCAGGGCGTCGGCCTGATGCTGATCCTCAACGTCGCGCTGTTCGGCGGCCTGGGCCTGACGGTCTGGGCAGTCCAGATGCTGTGGATTCCTTTCTGGGCCGCCGGCGTCGTCAACGGCATCGGCCATTTCTGGGGCTATCGCAATTTCGAAGCCACGGATGCCAGCACGAACCTGATTCCCTGGGGTGTCATCATTGGCGGTGAAGAGCTGCACAACAACCATCACACCTATCCGACCTCGGCCAAGTTCTCGGTCAAGAAGTACGAGTTCGACATCGGCTGGGTCTACATCAGCCTGATGCAAAAGATCGGCTGGGCCAAGGTCAAGAAGCTGCCGCCGAAGCTGCAAATGGGTGATGTGGTGCCCGTGGCCAACGAGAAGACGCTCGAGGCCCTGATCGCCAATCGCTACGAGGTGATGGCCGGCTACGCTCGCGAAATGCGCCGTGCGACTCGCGATGAGCTGGCTCAACTGAAGGCCAAGGGTGCGGACCTGTCGGTTCTCAAGGCTTCCAAGCGCTGGCTGCACCGTGATGACGACAAAGTGCCCGCCGCCGCTCGCTCGCAATTGGTGCAGGCGCGCGCAGCGCACCCGGTGCTCGACAAGATGGTGACGATGCGCGAAGAGCTGCGCCAGATGTGGCTCAACACTTCGCAGTCGCGTGAGCAACTGGCTGCCGATCTGGCCGCGTGGTGTCATCGGGCGGAGGCCAGCGGCATTGCGGGCCTGCGCGAGTTCTCGACGCGTCTGCGTGCGGCTCGCGCCTGACCCGCAGGGGTATCTCCCTCGCCCAACAAAAAGCCGGCTCATGAGCCGGCTTTTTTGCGTCTAGGACGAACCTTCTTTTTTCGGCAACGCAGGCAACAAAAAAACCCGCTGGATCACAGCGGGTTTTTTGGCGGGATCTGGGCTGAATTACTTCAGCTTGATTTCCTTGTATTCGACGTGCTTGCGCGCCTTGGGGTCGAACTTCATGATCGACATCTTTTCAGGCATCGTCTTCTTGTTCTTGCTGGTCGTGTAGAAGTGGCCGGTACCCGCGGTGGATTCCAGCTTGATCTTTTCGCGTCCGCCTTTGCTCGTTGCCATGATTCAGCTCCTTAAGCTTGGCCGCGTGCACGCAGGTCTGCGAGCACGGCGTCGATGCCGTTCTTGTCGATCAGGCGCAGGGCAGCGCTCGAAACACGCAGGCGAACCCAACGGTTTTCCGTTTCGACCCAGAAACGACGGTATTGCAGGTTCGGCAGGAACCGGCGCTTGGTTTTGTTGTTGGCGTGGGAAACGTTGTTTCCGACCATCGGGCCTTTGCCCGTTACTTCGCATACGCGTGCCATGTGGACACTCTTTCTTGAACAGCTGGCACCGGGCGCAATGAGATTGCGGGGTGGTTTGCAGCTTGACCTCGCCAGAAACGGGTGGCGGTACCCCGGCTTGCCGCAACAACCCGGCTCCAAAATGGAGTGGAAGATTCGGCAAAGCCTTGAATTATAGCCTTTTCGCTCGGTGGCAGCTCAGAGCGTACCGTCCTGCTCCAAAAAGCGCTGTGCGTCGAGTGCCGCCATGCAGCCCGTGCCGGCGCTGGTGATGGCCTGGCGATAGACGTGGTCCTGCACGTCGCCCGCTGCAAACACGCCGGGCACGCTCGTCATGGTTGCAAAGCCCTGCAGGCCAGAGCGAGTGACGATGTAGCCGTCCTTCATGTCCACCTGGCCTTGGAAAATGTCCGTATTCGGATGATGTCCGATCGCGATGAAACAGCCCTTGAGGTCCAGCTGTTCGGTGGCGCCTGTCTGGATGTTCTTCAGGCGGATGCCGGTCACGCCGGAGTCGTCGCCCAGCACTTCATCCAGGGTGTTGTGCACCTTAAGTTCGATCTTGCCTTCAGCGGCCTTTTCATGGAGCTTGTCGATCAGGATCGGCTCGGCCCGGAACTTGTCGCGGCGATGCACGAGAGTGACCTTGCTCGCGATGTTCGAGAGGTACAGCGCCTCTTCGACAGCGGTGTTCCCACCGCCGACCACGCAGACTTCCTGGTCGCGGTAGAAGAAGCCGTCGCACGTGGCGCAGCCTGAGACGCCACGGCCCATGAAGTGCTGTTCGGATTCGAGGCCAAGGTACTTGGCCGATGCGCCGGTGGCGATCACCAGTGCGTCACAGGTGTAGGTGTCGCTGTCACCGGTCAGCGTGAACGGGCGCTTGCTGAGGTCGACCTTGTTGATGTGGTCGAAGACGATCTGGGTCTTGAACCGTTCGGCGTGCTCCAGGAAGCGCTGCATGAGCTCTGGCCCCTGCACGCCGTGCACGTCGGCTGGCCAGTTGTCGACCTCGGTCGTCGTCATGAGCTGGCCGCCTTGGGCGATACCGGTGATGAGCATGGGTTCGAGATTGGCGCGGGCCGCGTAGACTGCGGCTGTATAGCCGGCAGGGCCGGAGCCGAGAATGAGAACCTTCGCGTGGCGTGGGGAGGACATGAGTAGAAAACCTAGGATTGACGCTGCGGCAGCGTGTACATTTTCAGGGTGATAGATATGGAGTATCACCGTTCGGTTCAAGACCGGGCGGGGGCTGTTTTCAATGCGCGCGATTGTATTAATCCATGGATCTGAAAATCGCGCCGAATCCGGGGATTGATGAATGTCGATGCTGTCCAATCTTGAATTGCTTCGCCGCGTGCCGTTGTTCGCTGCGCTGACGCCAACTCAGTCTGCGAGCATTGCCGATGCGATCGTCAAAAAGCGCTTCAAGCGCGCCGAGGTCGTCGTCGAACAAGGCAAGAAGTCAGATGCCCTCTACATCATTCTCACCGGGCGCGCCCGGGTCATGAGCACCGACAGCCGTGGTCGCGAGGTGATCCTTGCGACGCTGCATCCGGGCGACTACATCGGCGAGATGAGCATGATCGACGACGAGCCGCACTCGGCGACGGTACGCACCGAGATCCAGACCGACGTGCTGATGCTCGGCCGCGAAGCATTTGCGCGGTGCTTGCCTGAAAACTCTTCGATGTCCTACAACATCATGCGGGGCCTCGTTGCGCGTCTGCGGCATGCGGATCGCAAGATCGAGTCGCTGGCGCTGATGGACGTCTACGGGCGCGTAGCGCGTTCGCTGCTCGAGTTCGCGGTCGATGATGGAGCCGGCAACCTCAAGGTGCGCGACAAGATTTCGCGTCAGGATCTGGCCAAGATGGTCGGTGCTTCGCGCGAGATGGTGAGCCGCGTCATGAAGGATCTGGAGGAGCGCGGGTTCGTGCAGACCCAGCCGGACGGTTCGATGATTGTCAAGGAACGACTCTCATCGCTCACCTGATCGTCTGGCCGAGCGCGCTGCCGCGCATTGGCCTTCACGTTGCCGGCCCTGACAACGCGGCTGCGATGTTTATCGTTGTAGTTTCTCTGGACCACCGGCCCGATGCTGCGGACCGGTGGTTGTGCCGTTCATGACCTATTCGCTCAACACCCTTCAATCTTCGTCGAACGAAGCGCAACCGGTGCGTCTTCGCGCCATGCGCTTTGCGCACGAGATCACCCTGATTGCCGGCTTCGTCGCCCTTTTGTTCTGGCTGCTCTCGATGCTGAGCTTCACGCCCTCCGATGCCGCCTGGTCGACGTCAGGGACGGGCGGAGAGGTCAAGAACTGGGGCGGCCGCATCGGCGCCTGGCTGGCGGACGCGAGCTACTTTCTGGCCGGCTATTCGGTCTGGTGGTGTCTTGCGGCCGGACTGCGTGTCTGGCTGTCGTCGCTCGCCGGATGGATGCGCGGAGGCGAAGCAAGCTCGGCCGAGCAGCCCGCCCGCGGCCCGTTCAATCGCAGCCGGCTGGCCTTCTGGTTTGGCTTGATCCTCCTTCTGTGCGCCAGCGCGATGCTCGAATGGTCGCGACTCTATCGCCTTGAGTTTCGCCTGCCGGGGCATGGCGGCGGAATACTCGGCTATCTGGTCGGGCCCGCGAGCGTGAAGTGGATGGGCTTCACCGGATCGGCATTGATCGCCATTGCGGCCGGCGTGATCGGGTCGGCGCTTGTGTTCCGCTTTTCGTGGGGCCAGATCGCCGAGCGCATCGGTTCGCGTCTGTATTCGCTGTTCGAGTCCCGGCGCGAGAAGCGCGAGATTGCACAGGACATCGCCATGGGCAAGCGGGCCGTGCGCGAACGCGAGGAACTGGCATCCACCGACGAGGGACCCGAACTCGATGCGCCGGACGAGGAACTCCGCGTTATTCCGCGCGCTAAGCGCCGGGCGCCTTCTCCGCCGGTGCAGATCGAACCCGCCCTGGCCGAAGTGCCGCGCAGCGATCGGGTAGCCAAGGAACGCCAGAAGCCGCTGTTCCGCGAACTGCCCGACAGCAAGCTGCCGCAGGTCGACTTGCTCGATGCGGCGCAGGCGCGGCAAGAAACCGTCTCGGCCGACACGCTGGAGATGACGTCCCGCCTGATCGAGAAGAAGTTGAAGGATTTTGGCGTCGAGGTGCGCGTCGTGCTCGCTTCGCCCGGCCCCGTCATCACGCGCTACGAGATCGAGCCGGCCACCGGCGTGAAGGGTTCGCAGATCGTCAACCTCGCGAAGGACTTGGCGCGCTCGCTGTCGCTGGTGTCGATCCGCGTGGTCGAGACGATTCCCGGCAAGAACTTCATGGCGCTCGAACTCCCGAATGCCAAGCGGCAGTCGATCAAGCTCAGTGAAATTCTCGGCTCGCAGGTCTACAACGAAGGCAAGTCGATGCTCACGATGGGCCTCGGCAAGGACATCGTCGGCAATCCGGTGGTGGCAGATCTGGCCAAGATGCCGCACGTGCTGGTGGCGGGCACAACCGGTTCGGGCAAGTCGGTCGGTATCAACGCGATGATCCTGAGCCTGCTGTACAAGGCCGAGGCGCGCGATGTTCGCCTGCTGATGATCGACCCGAAGATGCTCGAAATGTCGGTCTACGAGGGCATTCCTCACCTGCTGGCGCCGGTGGTCACCGACATGCGGCAGGCGGCCCATGGCCTCAACTGGTGCGTGGCCGAGATGGAACGCCGCTACAAGCTCATGAGCAAGCTGGGCGTGCGCAATCTGGCGGGCTACAACACCAAGATCGACGAGGCGAAGGCGCGCGAGGAGTTCATCTACAACCCCTTCAGCCTGACGCCCGACAGCCCCGAGCCGCTCGCGCGGGAGCCGCACATCGTCGTGGTGATCGATGAACTCGCCGACCTGATGATGGTCGTCGGCAAGAAGATCGAAGAATTGATCGCCCGCCTGGCGCAAAAGGCGCGCGCGGCCGGCATACACCTGATCCTGGCGACCCAGCGTCCGAGCGTGGACGTGATCACCGGCCTCATCAAGGCCAACATCCCGACTCGCATCGCCTTCCAGGTGTCGAGCAAGATCGACTCACGAACCATCCTCGACCAGATGGGGGCCGAGGCGCTGCTGGGCATGGGGGACATGCTCTACATGCCGAGCGGCACCGGCCTGCCGGTCCGCGTGCACGGCGCATTCGTGAGCGACGAGGAAGTGCATCGGGTCGTGGCCTACCTCAAGTCGCAAGGGGAACCGGACTACATCGAAGGGGTGCTCGAAGGCGGTACTGTCGACGGTGACGGCGACCTGCTCGGCGAAGGCAGCGGCGATGGCGGTGAAAAGGACCCCATGTACGACCAGGCGGTCGAGGTGGTGCTCAAGAACCGCAAGGCCAGTATTTCGCTCGTGCAGCGTCATCTGAAGATTGGCTACAACCGCGCCGCGCGCCTGGTCGAAGACATGGAGAACGCCGGCCTGGTAAGCGCGATGAGCGGCAGCGGCCAGCGCGAGATCCTGGTACCCGCGCGGACCGAATGATCGGGCCTGGCCACATCGGCCTCGGAGAATTGCGATGGTGATGAAGAAAATGATCGTAGGTGGCTTGCTTGCCTTGGGGATGGGGGTCGTCTGGGCCGGTGGAATGGAGAGCCTCGAAGCGTTCGTCAAATCAGTGAAGTCGGGCCGCGCCGAATTCACGCAGACCGTGACTTCGCCGCCCAAGGACGGACAGACCTCGCGCGCCAAGGTGTCGACGGGCACCTTCGAATTCCAGCGGCCTGGGAAATTCAGGTTCGACTACAAGAAGCCCTTTGTCCAGACCATCGTTGCGGATGGCGAGACCCTGTGGCTCTACGACGCCGACCTGAACCAGGTCACGCAACGCAAGCAGGCACAGGCACTCGGTTCGACGCCGGCAGCGCTGATCGCCGCGGCTCCGGATCTGCGGGCGTTGCAGGCCGACTTCACGCTGGATGCCGCTCCTGAGCGTGATGGTCTGCAGTGGGTCAAGGCGACCCCCAAGACCAAGGATGGGCAGTTGCAGAGCGTGCAGATCGGCTTTCAAGGCGAGGCGCTGGCATCGCTTGAAATCCTGGACAGCTTCGGGCAACGCTCGGTGCTGAAGTTCAGCAACGTAGAGGTCAATCCCGCTCTCCCCGGCAGCACCTTCGTGTTCAAGACACCCGCCGGCGCTGACGTGGTCCGGCAATGAGGAAGCGTCGAATCGCCTGACCCCGGGCATGTCCGCGGCAACTTAGGATGCGGGGCGAAACTATCCGCTTCCGATGGCTACCTCCACTCACCAACCCCTTGCCGAACGCCTGCGACCCAAGAACCTGGGCGAGGTCATCGGCCAACAACATCTGCTGGGCCCAGGCATGCCGTTGCGCATTGCCTTCGAGTCGGGGCAGCCGCACTCGTGCATCCTCTGGGGCCCACCCGGCGTGGGCAAGACCACCATTGCGCGCCTCATGGCCGATGCGTTTGATGCGCAGTTCCTGAGCATCAGTGCGGTGCTCGGCGGCGTGAAGGACATTCGGGATGCGGTCGATCGCGCCACCGCGGCGCGTGACGGGCTCGAGCAGCGCCGCACCATCGTCTTCGTCGACGAGGTTCATCGGTTCAACAAGAGTCAGCAGGACGCGTTCCTGCCGCACGTGGAGTCCGGCCTCTTCACCTTCATCGGCGCGACCACCGAAAACCCTTCATTCGAGGTGAACTCGGCGCTGCTGTCCCGGGCGGCGGTCTATGTGCTGCAGCCTCTCGGCGAAGAAGATCTCAAGCAGATCGTGGTGCGCGCGCAGGACATCCAGGCGGTTCCAGCCATCGAGGTGAAAGCCATCGACCGTCTCGTGGCCTATGCCGACGGCGACGCCAGGCGACTCCTCAATACCCTTGAAACGCTGGCTGTCGCCGCCCGCGCGGAGAAGCTCGACCACATCGCGGACGAGTGGCTATTGCGTGTTCTCGGCGAGCGCATGCGGCGCTATGACAAGGGCGGCGAGCAGTTCTACGACACGATCTCCGCGCTGCACAAATCGGTGCGCGGCAGCGATCCGGATGCCTCCCTCTACTGGTTCGTGCGCATGCTCGATGGTGGCGCCGATCCGCGGTACATGGCGCGCCGGCTGGTGCGCATGGCCAGCGAGGACATCGGCTTGGCCGACCCGCGCGCGCTGCGCCTTGCGCTCGATGCCACCGAGGTCTACGAGCGGCTCGGCTCCCCCGAAGGCGAACTGGCCTTGGCCGAATGCGTGGTCTATCTCGCCATGGCGCCGAAGTCGAACGCGGTCTACAAGGCTTACAACGAGGTCCGGGCCTTCATCAAGTCGGACGGTACGCGCCCGGTGCCGATGCATCTGCGCAATGCGCCGACCAAGCTCATGAAGCAACTGGACTACGGGAAAGGCTACCGCTACGCCCATGACGAGGAGGGCGGTTTCGCGGCGGGCGAGACCTACATGCCCGAAGGCCTCAACCCGCCGGAGTTCTACCGACCCGTGGAGCGCGGCCTCGAGATCCGCATTGCGGAAAAGCTGCGCGAATTGCGAAAACGAAACCAAGGAGTCTCCGGCGAGTACTAGCCGTTTTCCACGCCTGCCTTCCCTCGCACGCCAGCGGGAAAACCCCGCCGCAAACGCACCAGATTGGCGACCGGGCGTGACTACAATCCCGCCCACAAACCCGCCGTCGTCACATGCTGGCGGGTTTTTTGCTAAGTGAAACCATGGCGTCAATCCGGTACGCCGGGTCGAGGCACCCCTCAAGGGTGCTGCCACAAATTAGGGAACTCTCGATATGGACATCTTGCTGCAGCAGATCATCAACGGTCTGGTTCTGGGCAGCATGTACGCCTTGATAGCCTTGGGCTATACCATGGTGTACGGCATCATCAATCTCATCAATTTCGCACACGGTGAAGTGCTCATGGTCGGAGCACTCACCAGTTGGACCATCATCGGACTCATGCAGGAGTCAATGCCGGGCACGCCCGGCTGGATCATTCTGATCATTGCCTTGCTCATCGCCTGCGTGGTCGCCGCGACGCTGAACTTCGCTATCGAGAAGGTGGCCTACCGGCCGCTGCGCAACAGCCCCAAGCTGGCGCCGCTGATCACCGCGATCGGCATGTCGATCCTGCTCCAGACGCTCGCAATGATCATCTGGAAGCCCACCAACAAGGCCTATCCCAATCTGCTGCCGACGACCCCCATCCACGTGGGCGGCGCCGTGATTTCGCCGACGCAGGTCATGATCCTGAGCGTTACCGCCATCTGCCTGGCCATCCTGACCTGGCTGGTCAACTACACGAAGCTGGGCCGTGCGATGCGCGCCACCGCCGAGAACCCGCGGGTTGCCGCGCTGATGGGCATCCGGCCCGACATGGTCATTTCAGCCACCTTCATCATTGGCGCTGTGCTCGCCGCGGTGGCGGGTGTCATGTATGCCTCCAACTACGGCATCGCGCAGCATGCGATGGGCTTCATACCCGGCCTCAAGGCCTTCACTGCCGCGGTGTTCGGCGGGATCGGCAACCTCGCCGGCGCGGTGGTCGGCGGCATCCTGCTGGGCCTGATCGAAGCCATCGGCTCGGGCTATATCGGCGCGCTCACGGGTGATGTGCTCGGCAGCCACTACAGCGACATCTTCGCGTTCATCGTCCTGATCATCATGCTGACGCTGCGGCCCTCGGGTCTGCTCGGCGAGCGTGTGGCGGACCGGGCTTGAGGAGCGCACCATGAAGAACAGCAAGAACATCGTCTTCTTCCTGCTTGCGGCGGTCGGCCTGCTGGTCCTGCCGTTGCTGCTGCAAAGCCAGGGCAACGCCTGGGTTCGCATCGCGGACATCGCGTTGCTCTACGTGATGCTGGCGCTCGGCCTGAACATCGTGGTGGGCTATGCGGGCCTGCTCGATCTGGGGTACGTCGCCTTCTTTGCCATCGGCGCCTATCTGTACGCGCTGCTGGGGTCGCCTCACCTGACCGACACCTTCCCTGCCGTCAAGGCCATGTTCCCGAACGGGCTGCACAGTTCGCTGCTGCTGGTGATTCCTGCGGCACTCGGACTGGCTGCGCTGTTCGGCGCATTGCTGGGTGCGCCCACGCTCAAGTTGCGCGGCGACTACCTGGCCATCGTGACGCTCGGCTTCGGCGAAATCATCCGTGTGTTCCTGAACAACCTGGACCACCCGATCAACCTCACCAATGGACCGAAGGGCATCACCGCCATCGACCCGATCCATTTCTGGGGCCTGAACCTGGGCAAGCCCTTGAAGTTCGACGGCTTCACCATTTCCTCGGTGACGCTGTACTACTACCTGTTCCTGGCGCTGGTGATCTTCACCATCATCATTTCGCATCGCCTGCAGGTGTCGCGCATCGGTCGCGCCTGGATGGCGATCCGCGAAGACGAGATTGCGGCCAAGGCCATGGGCATCAACACCCGCAATATGAAGCTGCTGGCCTTCGCCATGGGCGCGAGCTTCGGCGGCGTGTCCGGTGCGATGTTCGCGTCGTTTCAGGGCTTCGTGTCTCCCGAATCCTTCAGCCTGATGGAGTCGGTGATGATCGTGGCGATGGTGGTGCTGGGCGGCATCGGCCACTTGCCCGGAGTGATTCTCGGCGCGGTCCTGCTGGCTGCGCTTCCCGAGGTGCTGCGCTATGTGGCAGGGCCTTTGCAGGCCATGACCGACGGTCGCCTGGACGCCTCGATCCTGCGGCAATTGTTCATTGCACTGGCGATGATCATCATCATGCTGGTGCGTCCGCGAGGCCTCTGGCCTTCGCCGGAGCATGGCAAGTCACTGGCGCGCAAGGGCACTGCTCCTGCATCCGGCATGCCGGCGGCAGCGCCGGGCATCGAGGTTCCGGCCGATGAAGTGCCGGGTGCTGCGTCGCGTCCCATGTCGATCAATCCGTGAGCGAGGAGAGCACGACAATGACTGAAACCATCCTCAACGTTCACGGCATCTCCAAGCGCTTCGGCGGCCTGCAGGCGCTGTCCGATGTCGGCATCAAGATCCAGCGCGGCCAAGTCTACGGACTGATCGGCCCCAACGGCGCCGGCAAGACCACCTTCTTCAACGTCATCACGGGCCTCTACACGCCCGACAGCGGCACGTTCGAACTGGCCGGCAAGCCCTATCAACCCACGGCGGTGCACGAGGTCGCCAAGGCCGGCATCGCGCGCACGTTCCAGAACATCCGCCTCTTCTCGGAAATGACGGCGCTCGAGAACGTGATGGTCGGGCGCCACATCCGCACGCATTCGGGCGTGTTCGGCGCCATCTTTCGCACCGGCGGCTTCAAGGCCGAGGAGGCGGCGATCGCCGACCGCGCGCATGAGTTGCTCGACTACGTAGGGATCGGCAAGTTTGCCGACTACAAGGCACGCACGCTGAGCTACGGCGATCAGCGCCGTCTCGAAATCGCACGCGCGCTGGCGACCGATCCGCAGCTCATTGCGCTCGACGAGCCCGCGGCCGGCATGAACGCCACCGAAAAAGTGCTCCTGCGCGAGCTGATCGACCGCATTCGCAAGGACGATCGCACCATCCTGTTGATCGAGCACGACGTGAAGCTGGTGATGGGCCTGTGCGATCGCGTGACGGTGCTGGACTATGGCAAGCAGATCGCGGAGGGAACGCCTGCCGACGTGCAGAGAAACGAAAAGGTGATCGAGGCCTACCTCGGCACGGGAGGACACTGAGATGGCACAAACTCTTTTGAAAGTCAGCGGCCTGAAGGTGGCCTACGGCGGTATCCAGGCCGTGAAGGGTGTGGACTTCGAGGTGCACGAAGGCGAACTCGTGTCGCTGATCGGCTCCAATGGCGCGGGCAAGACCACGACGATGAAGGCCATCACCGGCACTCAGCCTTTCCTGGGCGGAGATATCGAGTTTCTCGGTAAGAGCATCAAGGGCCGCGGAGCCTGGGATCTGGTCGGCGAAGGCTTGGTGATGGTGCCCGAAGGCCGCGGCGTCTTCACGCGCATGACCATCACCGAGAACCTGCAGATCGGCGCCTTCATCCGCAAGGACAAGGCGGAGATCGCGAAGGACATGGATCGGGTTTTCGCGACGTTCCCGCGCCTGAAGGAGCGCGCGACGCAACTCGCCGGCACCATGTCCGGCGGCGAGCAGCAGATGCTTGCGATGGGCCGTGCATTGATGGCGCGCCCCAAGGTGCTCTTGCTCGACGAGCCGTCGATGGGCCTGTCGCCGATCATGGTCGACAAGATCTTCGAGGTGGTGAAGCAGGTCTACGACCAGGGAGTCACCGTGCTTCTGGTCGAACAGAACGCCAGCCGCGCGCTGCAACTTGCCGATCGCGGCTACGTGATGGAGTCAGGCCTGATCACCATGAGCGGCGACGCCAAGGTCATGCTGAGCGACCCCAAAGTGAGAGCCGCGTACCTCGGAGAGTAGTCAGTCCAGGAATACCGCGGAACCGGCTCCCGCCGGGCCGCAGGTACTGCCCCCTTAAAAGTGGGGCGGCTACGCGCAGCGAGCCAGCCTGGGGGTCAGTCCACCTTCGCGCCAGTGGCCTTGACGACTTTCTCGTACTTGGAGAGTTCGGTCGTCATGAACGCGCCGAACTGCTCGGGCGAACTGGCGACCGGTTCAGCCAGCAGCGACGCGAATCGCGTCTTGGTTTCCGGCGCGTTGAGCGCGGCGACGAAGGCGTGATTGAGCTTGGCGACCACGTCGGACGGCGTGCCGGCCGGTGCCACGAGACCCCACCACGTATCGATCGAGAAGCCTTTGAGCGTGGCCGCGACCGTCGGCACATCAGGCAGCGTGCTGCTGCGCGCCGCGGTGGTCACCGCGATGGCTTTGAGCTTGCCTGAGCGGATGTTGGGCGCCGCGGTGGCGAGGTTGTCGAAGTTGAAGTCGACCTGCCCCGACAGCAGCGCGAGCTGCGCGGGGTTGCCGCCGTTGTAGGGGATGTGGACCGCGAAGATCCCCGCTTCCTTCTTGAATAGCTCGCCCGCGAGGTGTCCAGCGCTGCCGTTGCCGCCGCTGCCGTAGTTGAGCTTGGCCGGATTGGCCTTGGCGTAGGCGATGAGATCGGGCAGCGAATTGATCTTCAGGCGTTGTGCAGTTTCGGCGTTCATCACCAGCACGTTGGGCACGCGCACCATCTGCGTGATTGGCGCGAAGTCCGTGGCCGCATTGAAAGGCATCTTGGCGTAGAGCCAGGGATTGACCGCGTTTGTCGCCGTCGCGGCGATGCCGATCGTGAGGCCGTCCGGTGCCGCTTTCGCCACTGCGTCCGCGCCGATGTTGCCGCCGGCACCTGGCTTGTTGTCGATGATGACCGTACCCAGCGAGTCTTTCACGCGCTCGGCCAGAACGCGCGCCGTGACGTCGATTGGACCGCCGGCGGCGTACGGAACCACGAGACGGATGGGGCGCTGCTGGGCAAGCGCTGGGGCGGCGAGAAGGACCGTAGCGGTGGAGACGAGGCTGAGGAGGAAATGTCTGGCTTTCATGTTTCCAATTGTGCTTCGTGCGGCCCGGGTCGCGCCGATGGCTATCCCTGAGCTTGAGCGCGATGTCAGGGCAAGGCTTTGTCCGCTTCCGTCGTGAAGGCATCGGCGAAGAATTCATCCTCGGGCAGGCCGCGCTCCGCGACGTAGTCCCGCTTGGCGGAATCGACCACGATCGGCGCTCCGCAGGCGTATACCTGATAGCCGGACAGATCGCTGAAATCCTCCATCACCGCGCGGTGAACGAAGCCGGTGCGGCCCCGCCAATTGTCCTCTGGCACCGCATTCGAAACCACGGGCACGTAGCGCAGGTTCGGCATCACCGCGAGTTGCGCACGGACCCAGTCGTCCATGTAGAGGTCCTCGGGTCGCCGGCCGCCCCAGTACATGGTCGCCGGCCGTTCGATGCCCTTGAGCTTCATGTGCTCGAGCAGGGCCTTGATCGGCGCGAAGCCCGTGCCGGACGCCAGCAGGACCAGCGGCTTGTCGGATTCCTCACGCAGGAAGAAGCTGCCGTAGGGGCCTTCGATGCGGAGGATTTCCTTTTCCTTCATCGCACCGAAGACGTGGTCCGTGAACTTGCCGCCGGGCAGATGTCGAATGTGCAGTTCGATGCCCGTGCCAGGCTCCAGCAGCGTGTGTGGCGCATTGGCCATGGAGTAGCTTCGGCGCGTCCCGTCGCGAAGGATGAACTCGATGTACTGGCCGGCATGGAACTGCAGCGGTTCGCCCGCCGGGAGTTGCAGGCGCAGCATCACGACGTCGTGCGACTGTCGTGTGAGTGCGAGCACGCGGACCGGCATCTTTCGGATCGGGAATGCCCCGGCTTCGGTCACCTGGCGCGATTCCAGCACCACGTCACTCTCTGCCCGCGCGCAGCAGGTCAAGACGAAACCGGCCAGCTCTTCCTCGTTGCTCAGGGCCTTGCTCTGGTGCAGGCCCAGCGTCACGGTGCCCGACAGCTTCTTGCATTTGCACGAACCACAGGCGCCGTCCTTGCAGCCATAGGGAAGGCCGATGCCCTGGCGAATGCCGGCCGCGAGAATGGTTTCGTCCGCGTGTGCGGTGAAATGGCGCCCGCTGGGCTCGACGGTAATGTGAAAGCCCGCTTCGCTCGGCGCTGCGCTGGTCATGGTTATTCTTCGAATCTGCTTCAAAAGGGAGATGGATTTTGCCCTCAATCAACAGCCCTCTCGGCGCGAGGCCCTCGCGCTTCCGACGCGAGCGCGTGCTCATCGTCGGTTGCGGCGACGTGGGGCTGCGGGCCGTCAGCCTTCTGCGGGGCCGTATGCGGTTGATGGCGCTGACGTCTTCGCCAGCGCGCGCGCCGCTGTTGCGACAGGCGGGCGTCACGCCGATCATTGCGAATCTCGACGCGCCGACAACGCTCAGGCGTCTTTCAGGGCTCGCGACCCGCGTGCTGCACCTCGCGCCGCCCGCTCGCGTCGATGGTGCGCAGTGGTGGCGTGATGCGCGGACTCTGGCCCTGGCGCGTGTGCTGCGCTTGCGCTCGCTGCCTTCCACATTCGTCTATGGCTCGACCAGTGGCGTCTATGGCGACTGCGGAGGGGCGCGGATCAGCGAAACGCGTGCCGTGCGGCCCGATACGCCCCGGGCACACCGTCGCGTCGATGCCGAGCGCACCGTTCGCTGGCTCGGCCGGGCGGGCGTATCGGCCCGCATCCTGCGTATTCCCGGCATCTACGCGCCCGACCGCGACGGGGGCACACCGCGCGAACGGCTTAAGAAGGGCACACCGGTGCTGCGCTCGGAGGATGACGTCTATACGAATCACATTCACGCCGACGACCTCGCGCGTGCGTGTGTGGCGGCGTTGTGGCGCGGCGGCCCGCAGCGCGTTTTTCACGCAAGCGACGACAGCGAACTCAAGATGGGCGACTACGTTGATCTCGCCGCCCGTCTGTACGGTTTTCCGAGGCCGCCACGCATCGCGCGCGAGGAGGCGCAGGCACAGCTTCCACTGTCGCTATTGAGCTTCATGGGCGAATCGCGGCGCCTCGACAACACGCGGCTCAAGCGCGAGTTGCGCGTGCACCTGCGCCATCCGACGGTGGAGACGGGTCTTCGGTCCGGCTCCTGATCGGCCGCGGCCGAGGGCTTGAATCAGCGCTGGCGGGCTGATCCGTCCTGCGGCTGGAGTGACCAGTCGGCCATGGCCTTTTCTGCATCGCGTGCGCGACGCGCGTTGATTTTCTTGGCCGTGAGCTGGGCGGACATTTCCAGCTTCTTGAGGTCGCGCTGCGTCAATTGCTCATTGGGTGCGAAGCTGAAGCAGCACAGCGTGCCATAGACGCGACCGTCATTGAGGATGATGGGGGTGCTCAGATGGGCGCCCAGCGGAAAGTCCGTCGGCGGCAGTTCCCTGAACGTCGGAAGCGCAGCCACATCGCGGACCAGGCTCGGCAGGCGCCCGTCGATGACGCGCTGGCAAAAAGATTCTTCCAGCGGCGAGGACTGGCCCGGCTCGATGACCCGGGACTCCGGGCTCGTATCGACGCGCCGGAAAACGCGCCGTCCGTCGACGAACTCGGAGACAAACACCACGTCCATCCTCAGATGCTCACGTAGCAGGCGCAAGACCTCGGAGACCGACTCGTCGATGAGTGCGTCGCTGCCCTCGGGGGTGGCGACCAGCAGTTCGGAAACCTTGACTTCGAACGCGTCCGGCGCGTAATCGGGATCATGAAAAACCATCGGACGATTGTAGATTTGCGCGCGATTCAAGCGCCGCGCCGCGCCGTCGAGCCGGCATGCGACTCGCCCTTTGCGCGAAATACTTCCTGGAGTCACGGCATGAGAACCGTGGTGCCCGGGGCCGGAATCGAACCGGCACGCCTTGCGGCGGGGGATTTTGAGTCCCCTGCGTCTACCAATTTCACCACCCGGGCACGGAAGGAAGGAAGCCCAAAATTATGGCACAGTGGCTCCATGCAATACCCGACAATTGAAGACGCGATCGGCAAGACACCCCTGGTTGCGTTGCAACGCATCGATGCGGACGCCAATGCGAAGCGCGGCAACGTGATTCTTGGCAAGCTCGAAGGCAACAACCCCGCTGGCTCGGTCAAGGACCGGCCGGCCCTCTCCATGATCAAGCGCGCCGAAGAGCGCGGCGAGATCAAGCCCGGCGATACCTTGATCGAGGCAACCTCCGGCAACACAGGCATTGCACTCGCCATGGCTGCAGCCATCAAGGGCTACCGCATGGTCCTCATCATGCCGGAGGACCTCTCCGTCGAGCGCGCGCAGACCATGAAGGCTTTCGGCGCCGAACTGGTGCTCACGCCCAAGAGCGGCGGCATGGAATACGCCCGCGATCTGGCCGAGCAGATGGTGCAGCAGGGCAAGGGGAGGGTGCTGGACCAGTTTGCCAACCCCGACAACCCCCGCATCCACTACGAGACCACCGGCCCGGAGATCTGGGCCGACACGCGGGGCCGGATCACGCATTTCGTGAGCGCCATGGGCACGACCGGGACCATCACGGGCGTTTCGCGCTTCCTCAAGGAAAAGAATCCCTCGGTGCGCATCGTCGGCGCGCAGCCGGACGAAGGCTCGCGCATACCGGGCATTCGCAAATGGCCGGAGGAATACCTGCCCAAGATCTACGACCCCAGCCGGGTCGATCAGGTCGTGAACGTGAGCCAGGACAACGCCGAGGAAATGTGCCGCAGGCTGGCCCGCGAGGAAGGCATCTTCGGCGGCATTTCCGCTGCGGGCGCGTTGTGGGTTGCGCTGGAGATCGCGAAGACCGTCGAGAACGCGACCATCGTGTTCGTGGTGTGCGACCGCGGCGACCGATACCTGTCGACCGGCGTGTTCCCCGCCTGACTGCCATGAGCGATCACAAGTTCTGCCCGGCTTGCGCAACACCGCTCGCGCACATCCAACTGCAGGAAGACGGCGGCCCGAAGTCGCGCCTGCGCTGCCCCTCCTGCGGCTGGACCCATTGGAACAATCCGACGCCCGTGCTGGCTGCGATCATCGAATACCGTGGCCAGGTGCTTCTGGCGCGCAACGCCGCATGGCCGCACAAGATGTACGCCTTGATCACCGGCTTCATGGAGGCGGGCGAAACGCCGCAGGAAGGCATCGCGCGTGAAATCAAGGAAGAAACGAATCTCGATGCGAGCGCGTTGAACCTCGTTGGCGTCTATGACTTCCAGCGCATGAACCAAGTGATCATCGCCTACCATGCGGTCGCCGATGGCGAGGTGCGGCTCTCGCCCGAACTGGTCGACTACCGGCTCTACGACCTCGAAGCGCTCCGGTGCTGGCCGGCTGGAACCGGCTACGCTTTGGCCGACTGGCTGCGTACGCGCGGCCACGAGCCTCGATTCATGGAGTGGCCGCGTCCGGCCGCGCCCATGCCCGATGCGGCAGCCACCTAGAATTCGGCCGCCGGAGGAATTCGCCATGCACATCCACAAAGAAATCGACACCCGCGGACTCAATTGTCCGTTGCCCATCCTGAAGGCCAAGAAGTCGCTCAACGAGATGCAAAGCGGTGAACTGCTGAAGGTGGTGTCCACCGACGCAGGCTCGGTGCGTGACTTCCAGGCGTTCGCGCGCCAGACGGGCAACGATCTCGTCGAACAGCAGACCATCGGTACAGATTTCATTCACGTTCTGCGGCGCCGTTAAGTGGCCCGCCGCCATGAAGCGACCCAATCGCATCGCTGCCTGCGCCCTCGTGCTGGGCGTGCTCGCTGCGGTTCTGACCCTGACGATGTGGAGTGACGGAATGGGTTCGGCCCCTAAGAATCCAAATCCGCCCTCGGCTTCCATCCCTCTTGCGGTGCTGGGAGATTCCAACAGCCAGTCCTACCAGGACTACAAATGGTTCCCCGCCACTTCGAACGAACGCGGCGGCCCCTTGCGCGCACGCACCTTTCAATGGACGGAGGTGCTGGCCCGCCTGAGAGGGCATGAACTGGATCTGGGCCCTTGGGTTCGCTGGGGGCGGCCCGGTGTTGTGGCACGCGCGCGCGAATGGATCGGCTTGAGCGGCGGTCGAGCCCCCGAGAAAGAGGATTACCTCTACAACTTCGCGAATTCCGGTGCTGCGTGCACGAACCTCATGGGCGGCCGTTTTCGCCAGGGTCCACGTCTTGTCGAACTGATGAACGAGGAACCGGAGCGCTGGACGCGCGGGGTGGTGGTGATTCGAATCGGGATCAACAGTTGGGCCGGTCTGCTGGATCTCCAGGCTGCCGATCCCATGGCCCCGGAGTTGCCCGCCACCATCGCCTATTGCGCGGGCGAGATTCGCAAAGCCGTGGAGATGATCCATGCCTCGCACCCATCGACGCGCATCCTGCTGATCGGCATCCCCAACGAAGCAGACGATCCGGCCAATTTCGAGCGTTGGCGCTCTGCCGGGGACACGACCAACATCAGGATCGCACTGGACAACTTCAATTCGGCCATTCGCGACATTGCCGCAGGCAATCCGCACGTGGCCTTCTTCGACGATTTCGCGTGGTTCGAGAGTCGGTGGGGCACTCGCGACGCGTCAGGCAAGCCTTCCGACAAGACTTTTGCATTCGGACCACTTCGCATCACGAACACTGCCGGAGACGAGCCCAGCAACCTCCTGCTCGGAGATCACCATGTCGGGGTGGTCGCGAACGCCTTGTGGGCCCAGACGCTGGTGGCCTACCTGAAGGAGGCCTTCGGCCTGCCGCTCACGCCCGTCAGCGACGAGGAACTGCTTCGCTTCCTCGATCCGCTGGTCAGCCCGTCTACAGTTCCAGGCTCTTGAGGTAGTCGCGGAACTGGCCGCCGACTTCGGGGTGGGCCAGCGCGAGTTCGACGGTGGCCTGCAGGAAACCTTCCTTGCTGCCGCAGTCGTAGCGAATGCCCTTGTATGAATAGGCGTAGACCGATTCCTTCTTCATCAGCGCGGCGATGCCGTCGGTCAGCTGGATTTCGCCGCCGGCGCCCTTGGGCTGATTGCGGATCTCACTGAACACACCGGGCGTGAGGATGTAGCGGCCCGCAACGCCGAGGCGTGAGGGCGCATCCTCCGGCTTCGGCTTCTCGACCATGCGATTGACCTTGACCAGTCCCTCCTCGATCGTGTCGCCGGCCACGATGCCGTAGCGCTTGACGTGCTCCAGTGGCACTTCCTGCACCGCCAGCACCGAACTGCGCAGCTTGTCGAAGGCGCGCGTCATTTGCGCAAGGATCGGCTCCCCGCCGTCCGGGCCGACCATCAAGTCGTCGGCCAGCAGGACCGCAAAAGGTTCGTCGCCGACGAGATGCTCCGCGCACAGCACGGCGTGTCCCAGTCCCAGCATGCGAGGCTGCCGTACATAGGAGCAGGTCATGTCGTCGGGCATGACCGAGCGGGCGATATCGAGTAGTTCGCGCTTGCCACTGGCTTCGAGCTGCGATTCGAGTTCGTAGGCCGTGTCGTAGTGGTCCTCGATCGCGCGCTTGTTGCGCCCGGTCACAAAGATCATGTCGCGGATGCCGGCGGCATAGGCTTCCTCGACCGCGTACTGGATCAGCGGCTTGTCCACCACCGGGAGCATTTCCTTGGGCTGCGCCTTGGTGGCAGGGAGGAAACGGGTGCCAAAGCCGGCTACGGGAAACACGGCCTTGCGAATGCGCGTCGGGGAGGTGGACATGGGTTTTTCGTCAGATCAGGGGAGGTGAATCGAAGAAGGGCGGCGTTGCGAACGCCGCACCCGAATACTAAAGGCCGCTGTGTTCGTCGTATGTCAGCCGAGGCGCACAAGCTGGTCCCGAAGCCGCTCGACAGTGGCGCTGAAATCCGCCAGCCGCTTGCGTTCCTGTTCGATCACCGCCGGCGGCGCCTTGGCAACGAAGGCTTCGTTGCCAAGCTTGCCATTGACCTTGACGATCTCGCCCTCGACGCGCGCGAGTTCCTTTCCGATGCGGACCTTTTCGGCGGCCTTGTCGATTTCCATGTGCAGGCAGACGCGGACATCGCCCACCACGGCCACCGGCGCCGCCTCGGCGGCGGCGGACCATGCGGCCTCATCGTCGAAGACCTTCACTTCCTTGAGCTTGGCCAGTGCCTGGAGCACGGGCGCCGCGTCACGCAGGAACGCGCTGCTTGCTGCGTCGTCTGCGACCGCGTAGAGCGGCAGGCGCGTGGCCGGCGAGACGTTCATCTCGCCGCGCAGCGTTCGGCAGGCGTCCACCAGCGACTTGAGCCGTGCGACGTGGGCCTCGGCGGCCTCGTCGATCTTCTCTGGCTGGCTCTGGGGGTAGGCCGCGACCATGACCGACGCGCCCTCGCGGCCGGCGACCGGCGCCACCTTCTGCCAGAGCTCTTCAGTGATGAAGGGAATGACCGGGTGCGCCAGGCGCAGCAGGGTTTCGAGCGTGCGGATCAGCGTGCGGCGTGTGGCGCGCTTCTGCGCGTCGTCGCCCTGCTGGATCTGGACTTTTGCAATCTCGAGGTACCAGTCGCAGAACTCGTCCCAGGCGAACTGGTAGATGGCGTTGGCGACGTTGTCGAGGCGATATTCCTCGAAGCCTTTCGTCACCTCGGCCTCGACGCGCTGAAGCTGCGAGACGATCCAGCGGTCGGCCTGGCTGAACTTCAGGTAGCCGTGGGCCGGCCCGCCGACGGCGCATTCCGCCTTCGTGTGCTCCCGGAGGCCACAGTCCTGGCCTTCGCAGTTCATCAGAACGAATCGGGTGGCGTTCCACAGCTTGTTGCAGAAGTTGCGGTAGCCCTCACAGCGCTTGGGGTCGAAGTTGATGCTGCGGCCCAGCGATGCGAGAGATGCGAAGGTGAAGCGCAGTGCGTCTGCACCAAAGGCGGGAATCCCTTCCGGGAACTCCTTCTGCGTGTTCTTGCGCACGGCAGGCGCGGTCTCGGGACGGCGCAGGCCCTGGGTGCGCTTGTCGAGCAGTTCGGGCAGTGCGATGCCGTCGATGAGGTCGACCGGGTCGAGCACGTTGCCCTCGGACTTGCTCATCTTCTTGCCGTGCGAATCGCGCACCAGGCCATGGATGTAGACGTGATTGAACGGCACCTTCCCGGTGAAATGCTTGGTCATCATGATCATCCGGGCGACCCAGAAGAAGATGATGTCGTAGCCAGTGACCAGCACGCTGGAAGGCAGATACAGGTCGAGGTCCTGCGTCTTATCGGGCCAGCCCAGCGAGGAGAAGGGCACCAGCGCCGACGAATACCAGGTGTCGAGCACGTCCTCGTCGCGCTTGAGCGTCTTGCCCGGTGCCTGGGCCTGTGCCTCGGCTTCGCTCTGCGCGACGTAGACCTTGCCGTCCTCGTCGTACCAGGCGGGAATCTGGTGGCCCCACCACAGCTGGCGGGAGATGGTCCAGTCCTGAATGTTCTCCATCCAGTGGTTGTAGGTGTTGACCCAGTTCTCGGGGACGAAGCTCACTTCGCCCGAGCGAACCGCTTCGATGGCCTTCTGCGCGATCGACTGACCGTTGGCATCCGGCTTGGTCATGGCGACGAACCACTGGTCGGTCAGCATGGGCTCGACCACGGCGCCGGTGCGCGCGCAGCGCGGCACCATCAGCTTGTGCTTCTTGGTTTCGATCAGCAGGCCCAGCACCTCGAGGTCGGCGACCACTGCCTTGCGTGCAACGAATCGGTCGAGGCCGCGGTACTTTTCGGGCGCGTTGTCGTTGATGGCGGCGTCGAGCGTCAGCACGCCGATGATCTGAAGGCCGTGGCGAAGGCCCACGGCATAGTCGTTGTGGTCGTGCGCCGGCGTGACCTTGACCACGCCCGTGCCGAACTCCTTGTCGACGTAGTCGTCGGCGATCACGGGGATCAGCCGGTCGACCAGCGGCAGCCGGACGCGGTGACCGATCAGGTGCTTGTAGCGCTCATCTTCGGGATGAACCATCACCGCCACGTCGCCCAGCATCGTCTCGGGGCGGGTGGTTGCCACCGTGAGCGAGCCGGAACCGTCTTCCAGCGGATAAGCGATGTGCCAGAGGAAGCCGTCTTCCTCCTCGCTTTCGACTTCGAGGTCGCTGACCGCAGTCTTGAGAACCGGGTCCCAGTTCACCAGGCGCTTGCCACGGTAGATCAGGCCCTCTTCATAAAGCTGCACGAAGGTCTGGGTGACGACCTTCGAGAGCTTGTCGTCCATCGTGAAGTACTCGCGACTCCAGTCGACCGTGTCGCCCATGCGGCGCATCTGGTTCGTGATGGTGTTGCCCGACTGTTCCTTCCACTCCCAGACCCGCGCGACGAAGTTCTTGCGGCCCAGGTCGTAGCGGCTGACCTTCTGTTCCTGCAGCTGGCGCTCCACGACGATCTGCGTCGCGATGCCCGCATGATCGGTGCCCGGCAGCCAGAGCGTGTTGTCGCCGGCCATGCGGTGGTAGCGCGTCAGGCTGTCCATGATGGTCTGGTTGAACGCGTGCCCCATGTGTAGCGTGCCGGTGACGTTCGGTGGCGGCAGCTGGATCGCGAAGGAGGGTGCGCCGTTCTTGGGTATCTGTGTGCCGCGGAAGCCCGCAGCCGAATAGCCGCGCCGCTCCCATTCGGGCCCCCAGTGCGCCTCGATGGCAACGGGTTCGAAGGATTTGGAAAGGCTCTCGAGGCCGGGTTGGGGCAAGGTGTCGCTCATGGCGGTACAAAGACGAACGGCATCCCGCAGGATGCCGCTTGTGGGGTGGAGGTGGAGACGATTTTATTCGACTGCAGAGCGCTTCGCCCGGTTTGCCAGCGCGAGAGCCCTTGCCGCAGATAATTCGGCGATGCTTTTTCTGCTTTCCCCTGCCAAATCACTCGACTACGAGACCGCGGTGCCCGATGCGGTGCCGGCCACGCAGCCCCATTTCGAGGGCTCCAGGAGCCCCGCGGCCGAACTCATCAAGATCCTGCGTGACAAGTCGCCTCAGCAGATTGCCGAACTCATGCACCTGTCGGACAAGCTCTCGGCACTCAATGTGGCGCGTTACGCTGCCTGGACCTCCAAAGGCACCGAGAAGAATGCCAAGCAGGCCGCACTGGCCTTCGATGGCGACGTCTATGGCGGTCTCGAGGCAAAGACGCTCACCAAGGCGCAACTGGCCTGGGCGCAGGACCACATCTGCATATTGAGCGGGCTGTATGGCGTGTTGCGTCCGCTTGACCTCTTGCAGCCCTACCGGCTGGAGATGGGCACGCAACTCGCCAACCGCCATGGCAAGGACCTTTATGCCTTCTGGGGGCCGCGGATTGCGGAGCACCTCAATGAACGGCTGGCTGCCGATCGCACGCCGGTGGTCGTCAATCTGGCCTCGCAGGAATACTTCAAGTCGGTCGACCAGTCGGTGCTCAAGGCCCGCGTAGTGGAATGCGTATTCCAGGAATGGAAGGGCGCCACCGGTGCCAAGGGCGATCATGGAGGCTACAAGATCGTGAGCTTCTTTGCCAAGCGCGCGCGCGGCCTGATGGCGCGCTGGGCGGTGCTGCACAAGGTCGTCACGCCGAAGGCACTGGAAAAATTCGACCTCGAGGGCTACGCATTCGATAGCGCTGCATCGGAGCCCGAGCGACTCGTATTTCGCAGGAGATCCGCATGAGCCTGAGTCAGGAAATCAGTCCCGAGTTGCGCGAATGGGTTGCTGCCCAACTCGCTGCCGGTCATTCCGTGCCGAACCTGCGGGCATCGATGCGCGCCGCCGGGTGGCACGACAACGTGGCAGACGTCGTCTTGGGCGAGATCGAGGCGCGTGCCGCCGGGATCGCCGCGGTTGCGGAGCCGCCGCGCAAGAACATGCCGGGGCCGGACTTGTCGGGTTCGCCTCTCTATATAGATACCGGCGATCGCCGGGTCCAGGTGCTTCAGACGATGCGGCACCCGCGCGTCATCGTGTTCGGTGATCTTGTTTCCGACGACGAGTGCGAGGCACTGATCGCCGCTGCACGCCTGCGGCTTGCGCGCTCGCTCACGGTCGAGACGCAGACGGGCGGCGAGGCGCTCAACGTCGATCGGACCAGCGATGGCATGTTTTTCGAACGCGGCGAGAACGCGGTTGTCGCCCGGCTGGAGCAACGTATCGCAGCGCTTCTGCAATGGCCGCTCGAATTCGGCGAAGGGCTGCAGATCCTGCGCTATTCGCCGGGCGCGCAATACCGCCCGCACTTCGACTACTTCGATCCTGGCGAGCCCGGCACCCCGACCATCCTGCGTCGCGGCGGCCAGCGCGTCGCAACGCTGGTGATGTATCTGCAGGAACCTGAACAAGGCGGAGGCACCACCTTCCCTGACGTCGGGCTCGAAGTGGCGCCCAAGCGCGGGACCGGCGTCTTCTTCAGTTATGACCGGCCCGAACCGGCAACGCGCACCTTGCACGGCGGAGCACCTGTGCTTGCGGGGGAGAAGTGGGTCGCGACCAAGTGGCTTCGCGAGCGCGAGTTCATCTGAATCAACCCAGCATCCGGACATCCTTATGAAGATCACCGCCAATGGCATCCAGATCGAGGTCGAGGACAGGGGGGGTGAAGACCGACCGGTGGTCCTGCTCATCATGGGGCTCGGTATGCAACTGATCGCCTGGCCGGATGAGTTCGTGCAAGCGCTGGTCGACGCGGGATTTCGCGTGGTGTGCCACGACAATCGCGACATCGGTCTGAGCCAGAGCTTCGACGAGGCGGGGACCGGCAACCTGATCTGGCAGAGCGTGCGGCAGCGCATCGGTTTGCCGGTGCGTTCCGCCTACACCTTGCAAGACATGGCGGACGACGCGCTGGGTGTGCTGGACGCCCTGGGCGTCCGGCATGCCCACGTGGTCGGCGTCTCCATGGGCGGAATGATCGCCCAGCGGCTCGCCGCCAGCGCGCCGGAGCGGATGGCGAGTCTCGTCAGCATTATGAGTTCGAGCGGTGCGCGCAATCTTCCGGGGCCGCGGCCCGATGTGGCGGCCGCACTCATTCGACGTCCACCCAGCAGGACGGAAGCGGCGCTCGTGGCGCACGGCCTGGGTTTCGTCCGCCTGATTTCCAGTCCGGCCTACCCACAGGACGATCATGTGGTGAGCGAACGTATCCGACGCGCACTGCGTCGTGCGTACCGCCCCGCCGGCGTCGTGCGCCAGATGTTGGCCATCGGCGCCGACAGCGGCCGCGCATCGATGTTGGGGCGAATTGCCAGCCCCGCGCTCGTGCTGCATGGCGATGCCGATCCACTGGTTCCCATGGCTTGCGGTCAGGACACGGCGCGGCGCATCCCTGGCGCTCGTTTTGTCGCAGTGCCGGGGATGGGCCACGACCTGCCGCCGCAGGTCGTGGACATCCTCTTGCAGCACATGGTTCCCTTCCTGCAGACAGTCGAAAGCGCACATGAGCCTCGATAACACCCCCGAACAGTCGCAACTGGGCCGTGAGTCGACGTATGCCGATCACTACGACGCCAGCCTGCTGTTCCCGATTCCGCGCTCGACGCAGCGCGAAGCCATCGGTATCGCCGGCCATGCATTGCCGTTCTTCGGCGCCGATCTCTGGACTGCTTTCGAGTTGAGCTGGCTCAATCCGCGCGGCAAGCCGCAATTGGTCATCGCGCATTTCACGATCCCGTGCGAGACGCCAAACATCGTCGAAAGCAAGTCTTTCAAGCTCTACCTCAATAGCTTCAACGGCACCGTGTTCACTGACGTCGAAGCCGTGCGAGAGCGTCTGAAGGCCGATCTGAGCGAAGCGGTTTGGCGTGGCAGTGATCGATCCGCCAGCATCGGCGTCAGGCTTGTCGCTCCAGGTGAGTTCGATCGCCAACCGGTGCACGAACTCGAGGGGTTGGACCTGGATCGCCTAGATATCGAGTGCACGCAGTATCAGCCGACGCCGGAACTCCTCTCGAGCGACGCGACGCAGGCGCCTGTGACGGAGACGCTGACGAGCCGCCTTCTCAAGAGCAATTGCCTTGTTACTGGGCAGCCCGATTGGGGCAGCGTCCAGATTCGCTACAGCGGGCCCGCGATAGATCAAGCTGGCTTGCTCGCATACATCGTGAGCTTTCGCAACCACAACGAGTTTCACGAGCCGTGTGCGGAACGCATGTTCACGGACATCTGGCGTCGCTGTCAGCCCACCAAGCTGGCCGTGTATGCACGCTACACCCGCAGGGGCGGCTTGGACATCAACCCGTTTCGAACGAGCTGGCCTCAGCCGCTTCCTGCGAACACGCGTACGGCGCGGCAATGAGGGCTGCGCAGCCGTACGCGGAAATTTTTCGTAGGTAGTTGCCCGGGGCGTCAAAAGCAGGTCATAATCCAAGGCTCAGCAGAAAACGACTCGCTGAGTGGCTCCTGAAGAGGGGGGTTGCGGGGAGTCGGAAGAGGTTGAGAAAAAAGTCCTTCGGGCTTGACGGGATTGAAAAGATCGTGTCATAATCGAAGGCTCCGCTCAAAACGAAGCGTGCTGAAGTTTCTGAAAAGAAGTCAGGTGCAAATCGAAGCGAGAGGATAAAAAAAGTTTGCCTGTTCTTATAAAAACGTGGCATAATCGAAGGCTTCGCTGATCGCAGCGAGCAAGGCGCAAGACGGGAAGTGTTGAGCGCAGTTCGTTAAAAATATACAGCCGATAAGCGTGGGCGTTTG